>DYDG01000056.1 GCA_020717845.1 Marinifilum sp.
TCAAACCTCCTGTTATTTGATATACTCAACACCGTTATAAGTTGTGATTTTCAATTTTGGCCATTTCAGGCATCATTTCGACTTCGCTCAATGCTCGCTTCGCTCAACGACCGCGTTTCAATGCTCTCACACTCTACAGAAAAGCGAGTAAGAAGAATCACAAATTATGCCCTTATTAAATACATATTATGCGGCTATTTTATACTGTATCTTTTCTTTTATTTCAGCTATATCTTGTTCAATCTTCACAATCTTTATTTCCAGCTTATCATGCTCCTCTCGTCGGACAATTACTTCATAAAGCCTGTTTATCCTGTTATTTGTTTCATCTATTCGTGCAATTAAACTCCTATTCATCTCATCTATCCGTCTACTTTGGTCTACGAGGTGAGCAGTTATATCATCAAGCCGTTTATTTGTAAGCTCTAAAATAGTCTTAATATCCCTATTCTCTCCCTTAATCATTTCCAATTCTGGCAATACAATATCCTGTATAATCTTTTTTGCCTTTTCTACTACACCTTACATTTTTCTTATCCTCCAATCTTTAAAGTAAAAAACTTTGACCTGTGAAATAGGGTGGTGGGTGAGGATAACTTACAAACTATCATTGGGCACAGTATGTAGTGACATATATACGTCTTTCACTACCAGATGATGTGTTGTAAGCTAATCTCACCCACCACCTGAAATAGGGGTAAATAAAATGTCACCCTTTCAGGGTTTAATTGTAATTGCTTAACAAATGCTATAATAATATCATCCCTTCGGGATTAAATGCAAATTATTAAAGGTAAACCCTAACCCTGAAGGGGTGACATTATTATAGCATAAAAATGCTGCATGAATAGTAGGATCCTATTTCTTGCCATATTTCCGTATTGCTTGACATTTTGGAGCCCCAGGAGACAGCCAAATTGAACGCATCAAGTGGGCTATACTAAGTACGTGAAAATAAATAAACTTTTACACTATATCATTTTTTGGTTTGATTTTATAATTCCATTCACTTGGTTTTTGTATTGCCGATCAAGTTGACAACGGTTTCTCTTGTTATCAAAGGTCTTCCTCTCCAGTTTTGGGAAATACAGCAAAACATTCGACAGGCTGTTACGGAATAAGAATTTGGCACAAGAGACACACAATATGTTGGATCAAATTTACTGTTGTCTACTATATATGGTATGTCGTTGTCGCTGATTTTGCATTCCGTAACAGCCTGTCGATGTTCAATTTTGTTCCACTTACTTGTGCCAGGTGGGAAGTGGCAAACATTGATAATCATTCCTGTTTCATCCGCAAATTTTTGCAATTCTGTTTTCCAAAGTCTCACCCTGTACCCATTACTTCCTCCACAGTCAGCAGTAATTAACAATTGTGTAGCATTGGGATATTCAGCCTTTCCCATCTCATCCCACCAACTTCGAATTGAATTAACCGCAAATTCAGCGGTATCACTACTGATCCCCACATTCACAAACCCTTCATTTTTAAAGAGATCATATATTCCATAGGGAGCAGCCTTTCCAAGCTCCTTGTTGATAAAATCATAGACATTTACTTCTTCGGGTTGACCTTTTTTGTGATACTCCTTCCCTTTGTTAGCGTAGTTTCCAATATTTTCTTTTTTCTTGGTATCCACTGAAATCGAAGGAAGTCCCTGTTCTTGAAATGACTTCACCCTCTCATTGATTTTCTCAAATTGGGCATTCCGAGCAGAATGTTTACCGCCTTCATTTGTCTTATGCTGCAAATGGAAAAAGTAAAATATAAATAACTTTCCCCTTTTTTCCTTTCTTACACAAAAATCTATATTGTTTTTAGCCACTTATCGGGTTGTTGCTTTTTAAACTGTTTGGCAAGTTTTGTCTTGCTGAAATTCTCAAAACCCATGTTAAATCTGGAAACTGTTTACAACATTCTCTATCCTTATCTCCTGTCTGTGCTTTATGTTACACCGCTATTTCCGCCTTATTCCTCCCACCATGCTTTGCCCGATACAATGCCTGATCAGTCCGCTCAATCAATTCATACTGGGTTTGGGCTAATATCTCTGGATAGCTGCTTACCCCCAGACTAATGGTAATCTGCCGTTCTGCAGGAAGTTCTGAAAAAGCCATATTCTCTATTGACTGTCTTATCCGTTCAGCTGTTTGATGGGCACTGCTTAGTTTTGTAGCTGGAAATATCATGGCAAACTCCTCGCCGCCATACCTTGCTATAAAATCAACATCTCTAATACATTTCTTCAGACAGGCAGACACCTCACGCAGGACAGAATCCCCCATCCTGTGCCCATAGACATCATTTACACTCTTGAAATGGTCAATATCAATAAGGATTAAAGCAAAAAAAGAGTTATATCGCTTGCAACGATTAAACTCATTGGCAATTATCTCTTGAAAATGTCGGTGGTTATAACATTTGGTCAACCCGTCTGTGATTGCCATGCGTTTGATCTCTTCATGAAGCATGACATTATTAATTACAATGGATGACTCATTAATAACCACATTCAGAATATCAATCACCTCTCCATTAAACATATTATCATCTGGACTGCTCAAGCTGATAACCCCAATCACATCTTTATGAGCCATAAGTGGCAGAGATGTATATGTCTTATGCTTATGGGGCAGGACAACCTCCTTTGAAGGGATATTAGCTGCCTGATTAAAGGTTGTTATATGAATGTTTGTTTTATCTATGGAATATCCAAGATACTTCATCGCATCCTGTTTGATCTTTTCAATCATAGTATGTATGTATGTCTCATTTACAGCTTGATTTACATAAACTGTCAAATGGCTTGTCTCATCATTTTCCTTTAACAAAATCATACCTACATGATAATTTACCACACGGGTTATGACATGAAGGATTTCTCTGACAATATCCTCACACTTATCCTCTGTTTGAGCAATATGATTGACAAGGTTCATCAGTGTTGTCTGGAACAGTTTTTTATCCAGCAGCTCATTTAGTCTGGAAAGGATGCTATCAAAGCTAACCGTCTCTTTCTTATTCAACCTCTTATCTGATGAAACATTTTTCTGCTCTTTAAGAATCCTCTCTATGGCCTCAAACAAAGCCATAGATTCAAAATCCTTGATAATAAAATCATCTGCTCCGGTTTCAAGTCCCCAGAATTTATCCTTTGGCTGGTCCTGTCCTGTAAGCATAATTACTGGAATAGATGTTGTATCCCTGTCACCCTTTATCAAGCGGCAAACCTGATACCCATTCATCTTTGGCATAAGAATATCCAATAGTATGAGGTCTGGAGCCTCCTTATAGACCATTTCAATTGCATCAACCCCGTCGCAGGCAGTTACAACCTCATACCCTTCACTGGAAAGAGCAAATTTCAACATCTCAACAATTGTTGGACTATCGTCCGCAATCAATATCTTTTGTGCCATTTATCTAAAAGCCTCTTATTGAGTGGTAAGTGGTGAACGGTAATCGGTGATCGGTGAACGGTAAGTGGTGATCAGGTAGTATCCTAATCACCACTTACCGTTCACCGTTTACCACTTACTACTTACCACTTATCACCCCTTATTATTTTCCACCGTTCCTCACGTTTTAAGCCCCAACCATCCTCACAATCTCAAGCGAAATTATATCCACAGGCAATACCTTTTGAGCTGCCCCCATATCTATAGCCACCTTGGGCATCCCAAAGATGACCGATGTATTCTTATCCTGGGCAATGGTTGCTGCCCCATTATCTCTCATCTTCTTCAGTCCCTCTGCTCCATCACCGCCCATGCCAGTGAGAATGACACCTATAGCTTTATTCCCATAGACATCAGCTACTGATGAAAAAAGGGCTGTAACTGCTGGTTTATGCCCGCCAATTGGCAATGAATCATCAAGCCTTATCTGTTTATATTCATCCACTCGCATATGAAACCTGCAAGGGGCAACATAGATAACACCACCCTGCAGTAGCTCCCTATCTGTCCCCAATTTTACCTTAAGCGGACATTCTACATCTAACCATTCAACCAACCCATCAATAAACCCGTCGGCAATATGCTGGACAAGAACTATAGGCAGGGAAAAATCCTTTGGTATGGAGGATAAAACCTGTTGTAATGCCTTTGGACCACCAGTAGATGCCCCAATTGCCACTATTTCAAATTTTTTTAGAACCTCAGGCATTGGTGCAAAAGGCTCACTGCGAGAGACACTTATCACTGGCAGTGTCAAAATATCTCCTGCTATGGGTGCTGTCTCTATCCTTTGTTCCCTTCGTTTACCAGAAAGGTGGGTAACAACCTTTATCTTTGATAATAGCTTTACCTTTGCCTTTAACTCACGTTCAAGCCTTTCCTGACCCTCCCAGACCCCCATGGTTGGCTTCTCAAAAACATCCAGGGCACCAATCTCCATTGCCTTAAAGGCAAACCCCACTTCCTTGTTTACCAGACTGCTGATCACCAAAATAGGCGTTGGGGTATAAGCCATTATCTCCTCAATAGCCTCCAACCCATTCTTGATAGGCATATTAATATCCATAGTAATAATTGACGGCCTTAACCTTGCAGCCAGATCAATTGCCTCAACCCCATTTCTGGCTGTGCCAACTATCTCTATCTCAGGATCACTTCTTAATATTTTGGTAATGATCTCTCGCACAACCAGAGAATCATCGACAACCAGAACGAATATCATCCTTCTCCACTCCTTCAAGGTAGTAGATAGTAAATGGTGATCGGTAATCGGTAATCAGATAGCATACTAATCATCGCTTACCACTCACCGATCACCATTTCTTACCGATCACTGATCACCGATTACTGCGATACTTACCTCTCTGCAACAACTTACCCAATCAGCTGCTCCACTGTATCCAGCAACTTGGATTGATCAAACGATGTCTTGACAATATAGGCATCTGCCCCAACCTCAATCCCTCTTCTCTTATCTTCTTCCTTTTCTCTGGCAGAGACAATAACCACAGGAATATCTTTATAATAAGCATCTTCTCTTAGCATTTCAGTTAACGCAAAACCATCCATTCTTGGCATTTCAACATCTGTAACAATCAGATTGTATCGTTTCTTCTTTGCCTTTTCAAAGCCATCCATACCATCCACAGCCAGATCAACAGCATATCCAGCTGTTTCAAGCATACTCTTTTCCAATTCTCTTAAAACAGATGCATCATCAACCACCAGAATAGAATACTCTGGATGTTGTTCATCCTTAATATCATCCAACAGATGTGTCTCTTTCACACTTTTAGCCAGTTTTATCATTTCCGAGACATTGAGGATAATAACCACCTCACCCTCACCAAGGATGGTTGCCCCGGCAGTATTGGGAGTACCCTTGAGATACTCCCCAAGGTTCTTTATAACCACCTCTTCCTCACTTATCAACTCATCCACCAAAAATCCTATTCGCACCTCATCCACATTAAGTATGATTATTGGCAGCTTATCATTAACTGCTTTTTTTGCTCCCACTGATTTTAAATCAAGGACTGAAGCCAATCGAACTACTGGAATATGATTATCATTAACAACAATAACATCCTTATCCACAACAGTCTTTATCTCATGAAGTTCTACCCTGACTGTTTCCTCTATGGTTATGGTTGGAATAGCAAATATTTCAGAGCCCACCCTGATAATCATAGCATGAATAGTAGCCAGGGTTAGCGGCAGCATCATGGTGAATACTGTTTCCTTGCCAAGATTAGACTGAACCGTAACCGTGCCCTTCATTTTCTCGATATTCTTCTTTACTACATCCAATCCAACCCCACGCCCAGAGACATCGGTGATTATCTCCTTAGTACTAAAGCCTGGCAAGAATATCAGATAGAGTGCCTCTTTATCCGAAAGTTTTTCTGCCTCTTGAGCAGTGATCACTTTTTTATAAAGGGCAGACTGTTTCACCTTATTTGGGTCAATGCCTCTGCCATCGTCTTCAATACGGACAACAATCCTTCCTGCCTCATGGGCAGCGGAGAGGATTATTTTTCCTGCCCGCGGTTTGTCTGCATTTATCCTGTCCTGTGGCAGCTCAAGCCCATGGTCAATACAGTTTCTAATCAGATGCAAAAGAGGATCCTTTATCTCCTCTAAGATCATCTTATCTAATCCTGTATCGCCACCGCGAATCTCCAATTGCACCTCTTTATTTGCCTCTTTTGATATATCTCGTACCAATCTTGGAAAGGTGTCAAACACCGTAGAAACAGGAAGCATTCTCACATCCATAACCACATGATCAAGATCACTAACAACCGTGCTCAACCGTGATGTGCTTCCTGAATATTCCTTAAAAAGCTCATTTGCTCTCTCTCTGATCTGCCAACCCAATTTATCAATCTGAGCAAATTCAGGAAATGCTTTACCATCAATAGAGGACAACCTTTCCTTTGCCTGATCAAGGAAAAATAATTGAGTTGCAGACAGGGTTTTCAACTCTTTTAATATCTCAAGAAGGTGATTAAAACGGATTTTATTAATAACCATTTCTGATGTAAGATTTAACAAGGTATCAAGCTTGCCAATGGCAACCCGAATAGTTTCCTCAACCTGAATTTTTCCCCGTGAAGTTTCTTCTTCCGTCTGAACAGGCACAGAGACAACCTCCTGCACTATTTCTGGTTTTGAATCCTGAATCTCAATTATTTCAGGCATTGCCTTCTCATGCGAAAATATCGTGTCTGCGATATTTTCATCTATCGGATTAATCAATGGCAGGATATCAGGGGAAACATCATTTTTTGTCAATTTGCCTGTTTCTGCCTCCTCAAGCCGAGACAGCAGGACATCAAGTGCTATATTTGCCTTTTGCCCATTTATCTCAGCATCAAGAAGAATCTTAATGCTATCCAGACACTCAAAAAGGATATTTGAGAGCTCAACAGTAAAAGGAATCTGTTTTCCCTTTACCTTACCAAGCACATCCTCCATTTTATGTCCTATCTGATTGATCTCAAATAGACCAACCATCTTGGCTGAACCCTTTAGGGTATGGGCATCCCTAAATATTTCAGCAATTAGGTCATCATCTTCAGGGTTTGTCTCAAGAGCTACAAAATTACGGTCTAATCTCTGAAGCCGCTCATCTGTCTCTTCCTTAAATTTGGCAACAAAGAAACTCTTATCAAATTTCATTTATAAGCTTACTCCTGCTTTGATTGGCAGCACAGGCATCCCTCAACTAAGGCTCAAGCAAAGACTTGCAATGCTACAATAGAGGCAATTCGCAAACTGCCTCTATTGTTATCTTACATTTTTAGCATATGTGCAGTAACCACTTACTTTCCTTCCACAACAAATTTACCCACCGCTTCACTTAGCTTCTGAGATAGAATAGACATCTCAGAAGAAGCAGCGATGGACTGTCTGCTACCTGCGGCAGACTGTTTGGAGACATCAGCTATCTCCCTCATGGTAGACACAACCTGTTCTGATGCAGTTTGCTGCTGCTGGGTAGCAATGGATATCTGTTTAGATGATTTAGTCGTATGATCAACCATATCCAGTATCTCACTCAAGGAATCACCAGCAGTTTTCGCCAGATTACTACCCTTTTCTACCCTTTTCACCTCTTCCTCAATAGCCATAACAGAGGCATTGGTAAGTGACTGTATCTCTGTAATAATATCCCGAATAGTCTTGGTTGAATCAACCACATTTTCGGCTAATTTCTTCACCTCAACCGCAACCACAGCAAACCCTTTCCCTGCCTCACCTGCCCTGGCCGCCTCAATAGCCGCATTAAAGGCAATGAGCTTTGTTTCTGCAGCAATATTATTAATCATTTCCAGAACATTTCCAATCTTCTGGGACTTCTCGCCCAGGGAAAGGATTCTTTTGGCTGATGCTTGAGTCTTATCCCGAATATCCTCCATGCCTGTAATCACATTCCCCACACAATCCTGTCCCATCTGAGCACTACGCAATGTTTCTTCAGCCATCTTTACTACTGAATCAGCATTCTCCGCTATTTGTTTAGAGGTATTGGCCAACTCTTCAACCGTAACCGTAACCTCTGCCACAGATGTTGCCTGCTCGGTTGATCCTGTTGCTTGCTGCTGGGAGGTAGCCAGTATCTCGCTTGATGAAGAAGTTATCTGCATCGTTGCTTCCTTTATCTGTCTGATCAATATCCTTAACTCATTAATCATCTTGTTGCACGCCTGGCTCAGCTGACCTATTTCATCATCAGAATCAACATTTGATATCCTTGTCAAATCACCATTAGATGTAGCATTTACCACTGCAAGAAGTTTCTTAATGCTTGTCTGTAGATGCTCCTGTTCTTTAGCATTTTTCTCAGATGTAGTATGAATATTTTCCATCAGGCTACGGAGATTGCTCATCATTCGGTTAAATATATTAGCCAGAACGCCAACCTCATCACCAGTAACCACGGTTACAACATGGCTCATATCACCATCAGCTATCTTTCTTGAACCATCGATAAGACGGTTGATAGGAATAGATATGTCTCTGGTAATAAAGTAGGTATAAAAGAACCCAGCAATGATGATAATCAGGGTAAAGCATAACAGCCAGCCCCACATCTTATTAATCGGCTGAGAAAAATCACTGGCATGATATTGTGTTGCCAGTATCCACCCGAACTCATTCAAGGGTGTAAAAACTATGGTAACACCTTTAGTAACATCTTCATATTTCCCCTTCTCCTTAACCTGAACCATCCGTCCAATAATCTCACTGCTAATTGGCTCGATACTTGAAGAGGCAATAACTACCCCTTTAGAATCAAGGAGAAACGAATATCCTTTTTCACCAAACTTCATATCATTTACCACATTTCTCAACTCATCAGGGGTGTCTAATAATGCTTTTTTCAAAAGTTCAATCCTCTTTGTGCCATCAGCAACTATTTGCTCTGCCTGAGATGTTAACCTACTCTCAAGAAAACCAGAGGTAAGATTGATAAACATCACTGAACCCAGGAATAAAGACATTAACATCAATGATTGAACAGCAATCTGGGTTTTAACCGCAACATTTATACCTTCTACCCCTTTTTTATTTTCAGCTGCTGCACCAGCCATGGTAGTAAACCTCAAAACAGGCTCTAATAGCCGAATAATAAGATAAAACTGCAATACAGAGGCATTGACTGAATTAACAAAGGTACTCAAGAGAATAGCCACTGACTCCCATCCAGAAAGGTGTCCATAGGTCATTCTCATCCATACTCCAGCACTGGCACCAATACTAAGCGTAGCCACAAATTGAAGGACCACTATCCTCACAGGCATATGCAAGGCTACAAATCGTGCCTTTCTGGCTGTCTCTATCCCTGCCTTCTCGATATTCTCTTCTATCTCATCCAGGAACTCCATGATAGGACCAAGCCATTTGCGAATCAAAAGAAGTGAAAGCCCAATAATAATAGGGGTCTCTATTGCGGTAATTACAAACAATACCTTGAGTCGATCAGGTGTAAACTTGATCGAAACAAGGGTGTAAATCGTGTTGATTACCGTACCAAACAACATGATCAAAGAAACCGTGAGCATTATTTTACTGCGAATCGCTGACTTCATAAAAACAAACCTCCTAAATAATTGTAATAATAAGCTGACAGATGTCAGCGTAACACAAGCATTCTTGCTTGTGGTCTGTACTACTCAAGCTGGAAGATTGAGCTACCTTGGGAACACAAGCTTCCAGCTTGTGGTTTTATACCACCCAAGCTGAAATAGCATTAGAACAATATGCCACAAACAGCAGAAACCGATGCCCTTGTCGGGACATCTTTTTCATCCAGCGTAGTTCTGTCCGAGCTTACAGCACCAGCCAGATCAAGATGCATATAACACATATTAACCCCCATGCCAAGGGTATAAGCCATTTTTGAAGAACTCTCAGCCAGATTTTTACATATACCCAGCCTTAACGGGATATTAAATCCCTTACGGTTGATGATATTTATTTCTGTACCAAAAGCAAACTGGCGAGAGTCAAAGCCATTCACCGCTGTTTTGTTTTTGGTAACATCAATATCCATCAATAGATTCCAGAATTGGGCAGGCTGCAAGGCAAAGCCAAGACGAGCCTGTCTGCCCAGCTTGTATGTTCCCCCAGAAGTGCCAGGACGATCAAACGTTGGACTATTTATATTCCTGATAACAAGACCTACCTTTGGATTCATCTTGAGCTTAGGATACCTTTTATTCACATCCCACAAGAATCCCAGATCAATCGACGGAGACCAGCTTGATTTAGTAATATCGTCTATTTTGAAGGCATCTTCGGTTTCTGATTCCTCCATAAACTTGAATTCACCACGACCAATACAGCCATTTATCATCTTCAGATTACCGCCTATGGACAACCCCTCTAAAAATTTCACAAACCGGCCATAGCCAAAGGCTATTTCAACAAAAGAAGCTGCATCCACAATGAACTTAGACTGATTGTTGTTATAGGAATTAGTTGTAGTTGCAGCACTCTCTATTATGGGTCGTGCATCCGCTGCATATTGGTCAAAAGTCCTTGCCGCAGCAGTAACATCAGTCTCTGACATGTGATGTTGTATCGCTATATTAACCAGTGCATTGGCGAGTTCTGTAGCGTTATCTATTGTCTCACCATTAGCCGTAGGGTTACCCATCAAAGACATCAAACTATTCCAGCCAATTGTAGATATTGCATGCTCGATTGTGTCCCTTGCAGTTGTATATGAACCGTTTGACAATGTCGTTGCTGACACAGTGCCAAATTGGATGCCCTGCACTCCCCCAGTAGATGATCCCAACCCAATATTGTTAACATCCACATACGGATTCAATCCTGCACTGCTGAAATTATTCACAGACACAGCCACTTTTGAGAATTCGAGGTTAACACCACCAGCTGTTTCAATCATTACTCCCTTGCCTGGATCATTCATGTCATCAAGAAGTGACAGGGTTTTTACGAACGCTGACATCTGGTCAGCATCAGCTGCCTTGCCACCCTTTTGGGCAGCAGTGATGCTTCCAAATTTGGAGGCCATATCCCCTATGGCACTTGCATTTTTCATTATATCACCGGTCATTTCCATGCCAGCGGTTATCGGAATCTCAATACCGGAAACAGTCTCTACTGATGCCATGGCAAGCCCAGCCGGGTTCCAGTATTGTGCTATTGGACCCTGTGCCATGGCCACAAAGGCACCACCCATGCCCATGGGACGGGTGCCAAGTATTTTCCATTGCTCAGCACTCACAGAACAAGTAAATAAAGATACGACCATCAAGATTATTGATACACTCTTTTGTCGAACAAACATCTTTTTACCCTCAGAAGGAATAGGTCTTATAAGACCTATAAGACTTATTCCTATCCCAACCTATTCAGATCAACCAGCAAACTTAATTTGTCCCCATACCGGATGACACCCCAGAAGCATTGCACACGAACCAGTGTCTTTATTAGTTCGGGCAATTCTTTTATCTGCAACGATTCAACCCTCTTTATCTCAAAAACGCTATCCACTACTACAGCCTTTTCCACCCCATTTATTCGGCTAACAATAATATTCTTTCCCTCATATTCGTTTTTGTCCTCCATCTCAAACAGGACAGAGAGATAAACTACATCAATATCCTTATCCTTGAATAAGAAGCGGTGCTGAATCTGTGAAACATTAAATATCTCCAGCACATCTTCAAGTTTTATGCCAAAGCTCATACTGCCGATATTGAACAAAACAAATTCCATAGCCCCCTTCCTACATAGGTAATCGGTATACTACATGATTACCTTTTACCAATCACCACCAACGCTATCACCGACACCGCCTCTTACCGATCACTGGTCACCGATTACCTCTTACTCTCTTCCACACTAACCGTTCGAATATCAAGAATGCCGATAAGATTTTCCTCTATTCTTACCTCACCGACGACATACCTTGCCTTCCTTTTATCTATGGTCAAGGGAACTGCACATATTTCACTTACCGGAACAACCACCATATCAGCGATATTATCCACCAATGCACCAAGCCCGGTAGGCACATTTTCCACTTCAACAATTATAACCCGACTCTCTTGCGTTATTTCACTCTTACCAAGTCCAAGCAACTCCCGAATATCCATGATAGGGATAATCATTCCTCGATGATTTATTACCCCAACCACATAACTGGCTGCACCAGGCACCCAGGTTATCTTGGAAATCTTTATAATTTCCCTGATTCCTTCTATTTTTAACCCATACCAAACATTAGCCAATTGAAAGGTAAGCAGTTGAACAGTTTCTTGCGATTCTTTTCTATCCACTTTATTTATATCTGATTTTTTTATCAATCTATGTGCCTCCGTTAGCTAAAGAACGCTCAAGTCTCATCCAAACACTAACTGCTAAAGCTATATTACGCCACCAATTCCACCCTTTTTTCCATATCAATTGGTGGCAGATATGATATATCTGACAAACCAAAGCACTTCAGGAATTCCTTGGTTGTGCCATACAAAAATGGATGCCCCTGAACATCCTTACGACCAGTGACCCTGACCAATCTCTTTTCTAATAATTTCTGGATCTGAGCCACAGAATTTACACCACGAATATATTCTATTTCTGCCTTGGTTACAGGCTGGTTATAAGCAATAATAGCTAAGGTTTCAATTGCCCCAAGCGAAAGCTTATCATTACTTGAAGAAGCAGAAAGCTTGTTTATGCAGGAGGCATACTGAGGATTGGTGCACATTTGAAAACCGTCTGCAACCTCCAATATCATCAACCCTCTGCCCTGATACTCATCTTGCAGTTGTCTGATAAGGCTTTCAACTGCCGGAATGTCTGCCTCAACTATTTGAGCTATTTTTTTTAGACTCAAAGCCTCCCCGCTGACAAACAATAGACACTCCATTGAATTCTTGAGTTCTTGAACCTCTTGAAGCATTTATCCCCCCATGTTTTTTCATAACTGTCCATATCAAGCAATTTTTGCCTTTTCAGGAGGTTTCCCCCCATCTCCACCAGATGCTGCAGCAGCACTATCGGAAGACTTAGGTTTTTCGCCACATTCTCCAAATTTCTGAATAGCCTTCCCGGTCATCAGTGATAATAATATCCACATAGCCTCGGATGGAATAGGTACAAACTGCTTTGCTTCTATTGACATGATTATCCAGCAAACAAGCATTCCAATTGACCAGATGATAAATACCAGCCGAGTAGAAGAGAATATCCCCTTCTCATCCTGTAAAAACTCAAAAATTCTCGAAATCTTCAAGTCTACCCACCTCCTATTGATAACGCAACACAGACATTCCTGTCTGTGGCTAACAAATCAATGGCAGCTACTGCATGTCTTTGTTGAACAGGTTGTGCAACCCTGCCCTGATGAGGGTGATGAAGAAACAAATTTTGACCCAGCAGGTTTGAACCCAAAAAGCGACAGTTGTTTCTTCAAATCTTCTGAGCCACATTCAGGGCATTGAATCAGCTCATCCTTAGACATAACCAATGTCTCAAATCTTTTCATACACTTTACACATTGATATTCAAATATCGGCATATAATCACCCTACAATGTAGAGACGCAAAATTTTGCGTCTCTACATGCATATTACTCCACATTAATCAATATTCCCTTCATGTTATTACCATTCACCTCAATTATCCCAAAGCTTCGGTATGGAGCAAACACTGTATCTGTTGGACTACCAGGATTGAAAAATAAGATATTATCCTCGATGCGACATTCAGGCACATGGGTATGACCATAGACAATACAATTTACTACCAGACTGGCAGGCGTTGCATTATTAAAAAATTCCTTCTTTATCCGGGATGCCAATCCTATCTTTGAGCCGCTGCCATGGATCAGCCCAATCCTTACATTCTCCACCTCTATGATCATCTTGTGCTGGAGATGTTCACTTACCTCTGGTCTATCCATATTTCCGCAGACAGCTTTTACCGGAGCCAATTTCTCCAATTCCATTAGGACATCCATAGTAAGAATATCCCCTGCATGAAGGATTAAGTCTACCTTAGAAAATTCCTGGATTAAGATAGCCGGCAAGGAATGACCCCTTACTGGAATATGTGTGTCTGATGTTACCCCTATTCGCATGGTTATTAATTTACCATACTTTTCAAAGAAAGTCAAGCACGATTTCTCTATTTTTAACAGAAAATCACATCCACACCGTCTGTGTCCGTTCTGCTCCTACAGACACAAGGTCAATCTTAGTCTCAGTCAGGTCACTAAGCCTTTTCAGGTAATCCTTTGCCTGCTGAGGAAACTCATCAAAAGACCGGACACCGGAGATATCCTGCATCCATCCTGGCAGTTCTTCATACACTGGTTCACAGCCATTCAAGACGTTCAAGTCATGGGAGAATTCGTTTAAAATCTGCCCCTTATATTTATAACCAACACCTATCTTTATGGTTTCAAGGTGAGAAAGGACATCAAGCTTAGTGATAACAAGGCTATCAAAGCCATTTACTCTGGCAGAATACCTTAAGGCAACCGCATCAAACCAGCCACATCGTCTGGGTCTTCCTGTTGTTGCCCCATACTCATTCCCCTTTTTCCTCACCTCTTCTCCAAACTCTCCATGCAGCTCTGTTGGAAATGGTCCCTCACCCACCCTGGTAGAGTAAGCCTTTGTTATCCCTATTATTTTATCTATTTTATTGGGTGGAATTCCTGTGCCTGTGCACACACCGCCAACCGAGGCATTAGATGATGTTACAAATGGATAGGTGCCATAATCAATATCAAGAAGCGTTCCCTGTGCCCCTTCAAAAAGAAGTTTTTTACCATTTTTCAATGATTCAGAGAGAAAGAGAGTAGTATCCTTAATATACTCCTTAAGTATCTCGCCAAACATAAGATATTCCTCAAGAATCTGGTCATAATCAAACATATTCCCCAGAACATGAGACTTCATCTTCAGGTTTCTTTTCAACTTTTCCTTAAACATATCCATATTCAGCAGGTCAATTGCTCGTATCCCATGCCGTCCAATCTTATCCTCATAAGCAGGACCTACCCCGCGCATAGTTGTCCCTATCTTATATTCTTTTTCAGAAGCAGAGTCAATATAAAGGTGATAAGGCATAATCAGGTGAGTCATCTCACTGATATATACCCTGCCTGAAACATTGACACCATTCACCTTCAGATATTCCAGCTCTCTTAAGAATGCCTCAGGATTAAGAACAACCCCATGGCCAATAACACAAACCTTATCCTCTCTAAGGATACCAGACGGGATCAAATGGAGGATAAACTCTTTCTCATCAATAACAATAGTATGCCCGGCATTATTCCCCCCCTGATACCGAACAATGATATCTGCTTCCTGGGCAAAGATATCAATAATCTTCCCCTTGCCCTCATCGCCCCATTGGGCACCAATAATAACTGTGCTCGACATTGCAACTCCTTTCTGGAGCAAGTAAGCTCCGATTTATTATGAATATAGACTGAAGGCTGTTGGGACATTTATCCTTCAGCCTAAACAGCTGTTTTTTCATACTTCTCCATTTCTCTTTCAAATGCTGCCTTTACCTTTACGGAATAATCCTGTGCTGTATTAAGTATCATGCTTGCCTTTTTTCTATCAACAACACCTGGTTTTTGGGAATAGAGTTTTTCTGAGACAATCGGAATCCTGTGCACCTGACCAACCCCTGTTCTTCCGGTATTAATGAATTTCATGCCATCTATCTCATGCTTTTGAAGCTCCATGAAATTAACCAGATATTTAGCTGCCTGAGCAAGATGATGAATGGCTGAATGTGCATTCACAAAAACCTCATCATAATTACCAGCCTGAAATGATTCCTTAGCTATTATTAACCTTCGTTCAGCAGCATCAATCCGTTTGCCCGCGCCCTGTTCCAATTCTAAACGAGAAAATCTGATATTTAAATCCTTGGAATAGGCATGAGTTGCCTGCTTTTGTGTTATTGTTGGGACATGCTCTTTTTGAAAAAGCTCAGGATACCTTTGTTCACACCTTTCTACCATAAGCCCTACCTGCTGACTTAAGAACTCAATCATGGTCACATCTGAAACAAACCCCAATTCTACCAGAACCCGACCAAGCCTTTTGCCTTCCTTATCCTGCACCCTTAATGCCTTTTGCAGCTGCTCATCAGTAATCTTCCCTGACTCAACAAGTATTTGTCCAATTTGCTGTTCAATCATCCGCATCCTCCACAATAGAGACACAACACATTGCGTCTCTACAAATTGAATGATGTCCTCTATTCTAGTAACAGTTCAGCTAACCGCAGAGACGCAAAGACGC
>DYDG01000057.1 GCA_020717845.1 Marinifilum sp.
GCTATTTCAAGCAATTCAGAGGTATCAATCCATAAGATAATACACGGCGATAGCAGGCAAATGAATCTTTTGGCTGATAAATCGGTTCATCTGATCATCACTTCCCCTCCATACTGGCAGTTGAAGGACTATGGGACAGAAGATCAAATCGGTTTCCATGAAAGCTATGAAAGTTATATCAATAACTTAAATCTTGTATGGGAAGAGGGTTATAGAGTCTTACATCCAGGCTGTCGGCTGTGCATAAATATCGGAGACCAGTTTGCCCGCTCGGTTTATTACGGACGATATAAGGTAATTCCAATCAGAACAGAAATAATTAAATTTTGCGAAACTATTGGTTTTGATTATATGGGTGCAGTTATCTGGCAAAAAGTTACCACCTGCAATACAACAGGCGGCGCCACCATAATGGGCAGCTTCCCCTATCCTCGAAATGGAATCTTAAAGCTTGACTATGAGTTTATCTTACTTTTCAAAAAACAGGGTGTCGCACCAACACCGACTAAGGAACAAAAAGAGCTTTCAATAATAACAAAAGATGAGTGGAATACTTATTTCTCAGGGCACTGGTACTTTGCCGGAGTAAAGCAGGACGGTCATATTGCTATGTTTCCAGAGGAATTGCCGGCACGTCTAATAAAAATGTTCTCGTTTTCTGGCGAGATGGTTCTGGTGTGAGTAATACGATTGTAGTATTAAAAGGGCAGGGACAAGCCCTGCAGCTACAATGTAGCTGCAACCTGCCAGAGGGGGCTACCTCCTTGTGGTTGCCTGTTAGTGTAGCCCACAAATTCAAATGTTATGAACCAGTAGTATATAAAGATACAGCAAGCATAACGACTAATAAATAATAGAGTGTGTAAAGATGTCTGATCGAATTTACAATTGGAAACGGTTTTGGTGCCAAAGGGGAGCTAATATTAATCTTTCAGATGGCGGATATCTATCCGATCCGGATTCAAAGTGGGGACACATCTTTAATCCCAAGGTAGTGTCGTTTGAATCCCTATCTGAGATTCCATGTTTAGCTCTGCTTGGTGAGCCTGGTATTGGTAAATCTACAGAGATGGCGAGACAGTGGAAATTCATCAAGAACCAAGTTGATGAAGCAGGAGAAAAACATCTAAATTTTGACCTCCGCGAGTATCAAACTGATGTTGAACTGTGTCAAGAAATTTTTAAGAGTCCCGTTTTTCAATCCTGGGTAGATGGGACACATCAGCTACATTTGTTTCTTGATAGTTTGGACGAAGGTCTGTTATCAATAAACACGCTGGCAACACTTCTTGCCTCTAAATTTAATAAGTATCCTGTTAATCGTCTTTCCCTTTGCGTCGCCTGTCGAACTGCTGACTGGCCAAATATCTTGGAAAATGAATTAAAGAAACTATGGGGCGATGACGCGGTGAAAGTGTATGAGTTAGCTCCACTTCGTCGAATGGATGTTGTTGAAGCAGCAAAGACAAAGACCAATGATTTAGATTCGGACGCTTTCTTACATGAAATTGAGTACAAAAAAGTCGTACCGTTGGCTATTAAACCGATTACACTAAACTTCCTCCTAAACACTTACTGTAGAAATAGCCAGCTTCCGTCTACTCAAGCAGAACTTTATCTTGAAGGCTGTAGATTGCTTTGTGAAGAAATTAGCCCAAGCCGTATCGCCTCACGACGCACAGGAAATCTGACTACCAAGCAACGTATGGCTGTAGCGGCTCGTATTGCGGCTGTTACAGTCTTTGCTAACCGATATGCTGTCTGGACTGGCGTAGATCAAGGTGATGTTCCTAAGGAAGATGTGACTGTCCAAAAGCTGTGTGGTGGGGAAAAAATGCTCACTAATGGAGACGAATTTGAAGTCAGTGAGAATGCAGTCAGAGAAGCACTGTCTATTTCTGGTCTCTTTTCCTCTCGTGGGCAAAACCGTATGGGATGGGCTCATCAGACCTATGCCGAATTTCTTGCCAGCTACTATATAAAACAAATGACACTGACCCAGATGATGAGTCTAATATTTCACCAAAAAAAGATAGTGCCTCAGCTGCATGAAACCGCTGCATGGCTATCTGGTATGAACCACGATGTGTTTCGTGAGATCATGAATGCTGACCCTGAAGTATTGCTCCAAAGTGCTGCAGTAATCGCTGATGTGAAGGATCGAGAAGCCTTGGTTGGCACTCTGCTGAGGTTATACGACGAAGAAAAGTTGCTGGATTGGAAATGGGGTGTCCGTGGACACTACAAAAAGCTTAGTCATCCATGTCTGGCAGAACAGCTTCGACCATATATTTGTGAGAGGACCAAAGGCAATATTGTGCGGCAAGTAGCAATCAATATAGCGGAGGCATGTGAATTACAAATACTTCAGGATGATCTTGCAAATATAGCTCTTGATCCCTCCCAGCCTCAATTGATACGAAAGGAGGCTGCATGTGCTATAAGCCGCATTGGTGATGATGTGACAAAAGTAAAGCTAAAACCATTGGTTTTCGGGGAAGCCGGAGATGATCCTGATGATGAATTAAAGGGCTACGGTCTTCGTGCAGTATGGCCAGATCATATAATGCTGGAAGAATTATTTGCTGTCTTGACTCCACCTAATGAAAATAGTTTTTACAGAACATACCAACACTTTCTTTCAGAGAATCTTGTGCAGCATATCCAACCAACCGATCTACCATTAGCACTAAAATGGGTCGAAGAGCAGGGAAGTCCGCACAATCTGCCGCACCATTTTGAGAGACTTATGGATGATATTATGCTGCAAGCGTGGGAGTATCTCGAATTGCCGGATGTACTGGAAGATTTCGCCAAAGTAGCTTTGTCACGGTTGGAACATTATGTCGCGATTATAGGATCTGGCACCAATCCACCATTTAGAAAAATATGGGATAATAACGATGAGAAACGTCATCGAGTTATTGAGGCGATAGTTTCTCTGCTTTTACCTATTGAAGAGAAATTAATATGGTCTATAAGACCGGTAATTTTAGACAGGGATATTCCCTGGATGATCGAACGCTTGCAAGCATCTAAATCTGAACAAGAACAACAAGTATGGGCACAGTTGATAAGGACAGCATTCAATTGGCAGGAATCCGGTCAACTGGATGCTGTCCTTTTTGCTTGTGAAAATAGTCTAATCCTCGCCAAAGAATTTACATGGCTACTTGAGCCTGTTGAGCTAAATTCACCCAAAGCCCAGGGAATGAAAGCAGATTACCTGGAAAGCCAAAATTGGGAGGAGCAGAAGCAACCTCTCTTAGAACCACCACCTGCAAAACGAATTGTCACTCTTTTAGATAAGTGTGAGTCTGGCAACTCAGCGGCATGGTGGCGTCTAACCATGGAGATGACACTTGAGCCAGATAGCACACACTATGATGATGAACTTGAGTCAGACCTGACAATTCTTCCTGGGTGGAAAGAGGCTGATTCGATAACCCGTGCAAGAATCGTAAAGGCGGCGGAAAGGTATGTGCTGGAGCAAGACCCAGAAACTGACGAATGGCTGGGCACGAATATCTTGCATCGCCCTGCCTTTGCAGGCTATAAGGCACTGCGTCTGCTGTTGCAAGAAGCCTCTGATTCTCTCTTTAGTATTTCTGCCAAGGTATGGAAAAAGTGGACACCAATCATCCTTGCCTATCCAGACACTGAAGGCAAAGAACATTATCAAAAGCTGATAAAGATGGCTTATGACCACGCTCCTGATGAAATTATTCAAACATTAATGCTTTTGATCGACAAAGAGAATAGGGAAGGTGATCACATTTCTATTATCGATAAGGTTGAACCCTGCTGGGATGACCGTCTGGCAAATACTCTGCTGGTTAAGGTAAAAGACAGGGAACTGAATCCTAACTGTATGGGCTGTCTGCTCAATGAGCTTCTTAAGAATGAGGTTGCTGAAGCTAAATTGTTTGCAGAAACACTTATTCCCTTGCCACCTCCTTCTGGTGAAAAGGAACGATTAGAAGCAATAGTTGCTACCCATATGCTTATGGCTCATGCTGAAGATGCTGGTTGGTCAGTGGTATGGCCAGCTATTCAGCAAGATGCAAGGTTCGGTCAGGATGTAATTTCAAGAGTGTCAGATGGTTTTGATCGGCCTGCAAACAGTATTGGGCAAAAGCTTACAGAAGAACAAGCAGCGGACTTGTATCTCTGGCTTGTCCACCAATATCCATACGCTGAAGATCCTAAATATGAAGGATTCCACTCTGTAGGGTCGAGAGAGCTGATTGCTGATTTTAGAGACTCTCTTTTGCACCATCTCAAAGAGCGTGGGACTAATCAGGCATGTGAGGCAATTCAGCGGATTGTTGACAAGCTGCCTGAACTGAAATGGGTGAAACGGACATTGCTGGAAGCACAGGATATTGCCCGCCGTAAGACCTGGCTCCCACCTCAGCCGGATGATATTCTTAAGATGGCAAGGAGTCAAAAAGAGTGTCTGGTTCAAAACGGAGATCATCTGCTTGATGTATTAATCGAGTCGTTAAAACGGTTAGAGGAAAAGCTTCAAGGTGAAACGCCTGCGGCAACCGATCTATGGAATGAGATTGATAAGAATATATACAGACCCAAAGATGAAAATAGTCTTTCCGACTATGTGAAGAGGCATCTGGATGAGGAACTCAACCCGAAAGGCATTATTCTTGCTCGTGAGGTTGAAATTCGCCGTGGTATAGGATCAGGAAATGGTGAACGGACAGATATTCATGTAGATACTGTTGTACAAGGCTATGGGAAAGTAACTGTTATCATTGAGGTGAAGGGCTGCTGGCACACAGATCTGGATCACGCAATGAAAACACAGCTTATGGAGCGGTATCTGAAAGACAACTTCTGTCAACACGGGCTGTACCTTATTGGCTGGTTCAATTGCAAACAGTGGGATGATGGAGACTATAGGAAGAAAAAGTCTTCAGGAGATGATATTGATGAAGCACAAAAAAGGTTCAATGACCAGGCTGCTGAGTTATCACAGCAAAATATGCAGATTAAAGCCTTTGTTCTCAATACAGCACTTCGATAGGTAAATCACATAGACATTCTTTGACTTACAATGAAGAATATATAGGACAGATTTAACCGAAGATGAGATAAAACTAATTGAAGGGGGAAAGGTAAATGAATGCAAAACGTCCCTCCAACATTCAGCTTAAGTAATCAGAGTCACAAGCAGGATGCTTGTGTTGCCAAACAATTATACGGTTTAACAAAGGATAAATAATTTTAAACTGGAAGAGAAAAATGACAAATATTATTAAACAAGAAATTATTGAGAAAAAAATATTTTTGATTAGGGATCTGAATGTCATGTTAGATAGAGATCTTGCTGAACTTTATGGCGTAGAAACAAAATATTTAACTCGTCAGGTCCGTAGAAATATTGAAAGGTTCCCTGAAGATTTTATGTTTCAATTAACCAGAGAAGAATTCTTGAGGTGCCAAAATGTCACCTCAAGTTGGGGTGGTCGCCGTTATTTACCTTATGTATTCACAGAGCAGGGTGTTGCTATGCTTTCCAGTGTTCTTAATAGCAAAAGGGCAATACAGGTAAATATCGGTATAATGCGGGTATTTGTTAATATAAGAAAATTGGTTTCTACAAATAAAGGGATACTTAGCAAATTGAATCAATTGGAAGATAAGGTTCAATTGCACGACAAGGAAATAAAAACGATTTTTGAAGTTATCCATAGCCTGCCAGATACCAAATTGTTATCCCCAAGAAAACCATTTTCAAATAAAAAAACAGTTCGGGACATTATTGGTTTCTGCGAAAAATATATTTATTGGGTAGATAAATATTTTTCAAAAGCAGGGCTGGATTGGTTATCGGAGTCGATTAATACCAGTAAAGTAAAAAATATTAAAATTTTGATGTCGCAAGATATGGTGAATGAGAAATTCAAATCTTTGTACAAAGATTTGAAGGAGGAACTCATAAATAATGGTGTCCAATGTGAATTGCGAGTCATAACAGATAATAAATTGAATGCTGATATTCACGATAGATGGATTATTTCAGAAAACCTATGCTATAATATGCCGTCAACTGACACTGTTGCCAGAGGGCAATATAGTGAAGTAAAAAGAACGACAAATTTCCCGCCATTTAATGAATGGTGGGATAAAAGTAAAGATATTTAGAAAATATTCTGAGAATACGAGCATCAGACTGACCAGATGGTTTATGAATTGTATAGATTGATAAAAGACGGAATTGGGGATGGTTCACGTTAGTGTGAAAACTTGGCACGTACTCACCCCCACACTGACCCTCCCCCATCAAGGTGGTTAGAAGATTGTGTCTGCCTCTATCAATGAGAATGGCAGCTTGTTCCCTCTCCCATTTTGGGAGAGGATTAGGGAGAGGAGAATTTGGCACAGGTAATTGATTGATTGCAACGGTGCTGAGTATAATTAAATTATTGGTGTAAAAAATGGATACAATCGATAAAATAATATTAAATGCCTTACAGGAAGATTTCCCTGTGGATTCACGGCCATTCAGGGTATTATCTCAGAGGATACAGGTAAGTGAGGAGGAGATTATCCAGAGGGTTAGCTCATTGGTGGAGAAGAAGATTATCCGGCGTATGGGTGTCTCTCTTAATCCAAAGGCAGTTGGATTAAGCACAACCCTGATTGGTATGGATGTGCCAGAGGAACAAATAGAGGCTGTGGCAGGTATTGTTAATGCCTATGCTGAGGTTACTCATAATTATCAAAGGGCTGAGGATTATAACCTCTGGTTTACCATAGCCGCCAGGTCAGAGGAAGAGATGAATAGGATAATCGAAGAGATACGGGAAAAGACAGGGATTGAAAGGATAATCAATCTGCCGTCAACAAAAACATTTAAGATCCGAGTGAGGTTTGAGGTATAATGCTGGATAAATACGACCGAAAGATACTGACCCTGATCCATAAACTTCCTGTATGCAATCAGCCCTATCAGGCTGTGGCAGAGCAGGTAGGGTTGAGCGAGGAAGAGGTTTTGTCAAGGATTAATGGCTATATCAGAGACGGGTTTATTCGAAGGATGGGGATAACAGTAAACCATTTCCTGACCGGGTTTAAGGCAAATGCCATGGTTGCCTGGAGGGTAGATGCAGAGAATGTAGACAGGGCAGGAGAGCTGCTGGCTGCAATCCCATCTATTACCCATTGCTATGAAAGAAAACTGTCTGGTGATTGGGAATATAATATCTTTGCCATGTTTCATGCTGGAACAAAAGAAGAGCTTGAACAAACTGTCCAGAAGGTTGCAGAGGATATGGGTGTTTTAGATTACAAGATAATGTATACCCTGAAAGAATGGAAAAAGGACGGAAGAAAGTATTTGTGAGTTTGTAGAGGGTATTGTGTTGCTTCAGACGGAATCATAATTTTCTTCCATCCTGTCGATATTCATATCTTTTCCTCCTATCTTTGCTGAATAAAATACTTAAAGGAACGAACGAAAGTTAACTCTTTTTGTGAATCAATAACCTCTTTCCCTTCCTCATCTTCAGGTGGCAACTGATACAATTTCTCCTCAAGCACCTTCTTAATAGTGCTCATCTGATACTCTTCATAATACAAACATCGTTTACAGGCAAGATTCAAACTCTCTCCCCCATACTTATCCCCAAGCCTGAAAATCCCTTGCACCTTCCTTAAATTACGATATGCTCGCTCACTCAATATCTTGCTAACTATTTGCTTTACTTCTTCCCCATATCTTAATGCCTCATTTTCATAATATGAAGAGGTAGCATCTCTGGCAGAGGTAGCACTGGCAGCAGACCTTCTGCCTCTGGCAGAGATAGCATCTCTGCCAGGCTTTGTCCCCGCTATCTTTCAACCACGACTGGGAAATAAGAAGCGACCACAAGGGGGTAGCACCCCTGGCAGGTCGCAGCTACAAAAATGCTGGCTGGCTTTACCGTTCTGAACTGTGGTGATTCCTATGAGCCAGAAAAACTTGAACATCGAGTTTAAGCGAGACAACAGTCTGTGTGCTATGCAACGCTCTCAAGAGCACACAGAGAACGCAGAGATTGCACAGGACGCACCTGAAAAGGTGCTCACTATATTTCATCACCACCCTAAAACAGCTTATTTTCCTCACCCTTCATTAATCGCTTGATATTAGGGATATGCCGCAGGATGATCAAGAGTGACATGGTGATACAGAATATTAACAGAGGGAGGCTCTGGGTGAATATCCAGACAAGGGGTGGCAAGAGCAGGCTACAAACTATTGAACCAAGTGAAACATATCTTGTGAAACGAAGAATTGCTGCAAATACAGGGATAACAATCAGGACAGGGACAGGGGCAAGTCCAAGAAAAACGCCGAGGCTGGTGGCTACCCCTTTGCCACCCTTGAATTTTAAGAATACTGTCCATGTATGACCGCAGACAGCGGCCATGCCAATCAATATCCAGGCAATCTGAAACTCTTGAGGAAAATATATCCTGGCTATAATCACTGGAATCATCCCTTTAAGGATATCCATGATAAGCACCAGTATCCCGTATTTTCGTCCAAGTGTTCTGAAGACATTGGTTGCCCCTATGTTTTTACTGCCAACGGTTCTAATATCTATCCTCTTGACCATCAGTCCCATCCAGTAGCCTGTTGGGATTGATCCTATTAAGTAGGAAAGTAGACAAAACATTATAATGGTAATTAACATTGTTTTTCACCTCTTTTTACTTCTTCTTCCCCCTCTGCTTAACCGTAAATCTAACCGGCACACCCTCAAACCCAAACTCCTCACGAAGTCTTTTCATCAGATACCTGGAATAGGCATCTGTAAAAAGGGTTGTCTGATTGATAAACAGGGCAAATATTGGCGGGCTGCTTTTTACCTGAGTTGCATAGTATATTTTTAATTGTTTGCCATTGATTGCCGGCGGATGAATATCTTCGCAAGCCTTTTCAATTGCCCGATTAAGCCTGCCTGTAGTCAACCATCTCCCATGCTCTTGAGCAGTCTTTTCAACAAGGTTAAGTAGTCTGGTAATCCCTTGTTTTTTTAGGGCAGAGATAAAGACTATCTTAACATACACAATGTACGGGATCTGTTTCTGGATAAAAGCTTTGTATTTCTCCCGCAGCTCTTCGGTTTCCTCTTCTAATGGCCGCAAATCCCATTTGTTTATCGCAATGATACACCCGCATCCACGAGATTCCATCTTAGACAGAATCTTTTGATCCTGCTCGGTTAATCCCTCATTGCAATCAATCATCAAGACAGAGACCGTAGAACGCTCAACCGCCTCCAATGCACGGAGAATGCTTGATTTCTCCACATCCTCTTTTATCTTTGCTTTTTTTCTGATACCCGCGGTATCGATAAGCACAATCTCCTGACCATTCCAGGTAATATTTGTATCAATCGTATCTCGTGTAGTTCCAGGGACATCATGCACCAGCAGCCTTTCCTCACCAAGGATAACATTTATCAATGATGATTTGCCTACATTGGGCTTGCCAACAACCGCTACCGGGATTTGAGGCTTTTTGTCCACAGCTTCCCTACATTGGGGGAGATGGCTGATTATTTCGTCAAGAAGGTCATTGATATTCAAGCCATGAATGCTTGATATGGCTATGGGATTACCCATGCCCAGCTTATAAAACTCAGAGGTGAATTCTGCATCACGCAGCATATTGTCAACCTTGTTTATTGTCAAGATGATAGGTTGTTCTGTCTTATGAAGCATGCGAGAAATCTCTACATCTTGAGCGGTAACCCCATCCTTAGCATCACAAAGAAAGACAATGACATCTGCCTCTTTGATCGCCACCTCTGCCTGATAGCGTATTTGCTGCAGAATAGGATCATCGGCATTAACCTCAATCCCGCCAGTATCAACAAGCACAAAATCAACCCCTGACCATGAGACCTCAATGTAATTCCTATCCCTGGTTACCCCTGGTGTGGGATGGACAATTGCCTGTCTGGTGGATGAGAGACGGTTGAACAGGGTTGACTTGCCCACATTTGGTCTGCCTACAATAGCAACAACTGATTTATCCATTTTTTTGTATCCTCGCATAATATATTGTGTAATAATGATAACATGAAAGAAGCAAAAAAGCAAGTAATTTGTATGCCCAGAATAGGGCAGTTAATGATATGACATGCAGAGGTTTGTCGAACACGATGTTTTTCATTTAGGACAGCCTTCTAAATGAGTCAGCCAGCTATTGAAATGAGGGCATTCTCTGCGGATAGCATCAAGCCCAATTTCAAGGATGGCAAGTGTCCCAAGCAATGGTTTTTCATAGCCTTGAACTAATTTTCCTATACACTTTGAAGGAGCTGTTTCAGGGGAGTCGTTTATCTCCTCTGGTGAAGAAAATTTGTCGCGAATCGACTGGAATTCCGTTGCAAGTTCCGGGCGTCCAATCCCACGACCAAAGCCCTGGCAATCGCTAAAAAGCAATCCCTCAAATTCATGCATAATCACAAATGGGATGAAGCGGTCAGAGCCATTGCCAAATTTGCAGCGAATATCTTCCAATAATACGTTCTCAATTGTAATAGCTTTCTGTGCAAATGGCAGCATGTCCGCTGCTTTCCTGCCGGGCCATGCATGGTCATCACGCTGAGGAAGAGCATAATAATCAACCATTGTAGTTGCCAGACAGTTAGGATCTTCTCTCAGATGATTAACAATGTCTTTGCGAACAGCACTCCATGCTTTGATACCTCCGCGACGGCTTCTTTGCCGCGAATTTCCTATAAGACGGGCACTGACACTTAAATAACCATGCCTACAAAGGTGCGGAGATAGTATATTATTTACAACTGTCTCTTCTGTTTCACCTTCAACATGAACAAGCAATCTAACCATACAATTATTCCCTCCCGGGACGTCCTCCCAGTTCGTTTTTCTCCCATAGTTGACCGAGGCTGTAATCATCAAGCCACTTAGTTAACCTATCAGGATCAAGTCGGCTAAACTGGGTGGAATCTCCTGCACGGTCAGCAACAAGTACATCCTCAGGTTCAAAATGATCAAGTAATAATGAAGACTGTGTCGAAAGAATCACCTGTGTCTTTACTGAAGCCTGTTTGACTAAAGATGCCAGCATTGTAATTGCAGCAGGATGAAGACCAAGTTCTGGTTCATCTATCAATATAATTGAGGGCAGAAATTTTTCAGGTTGGAGAAACAGTATTGCCAATGTAATAAATCGCAGTGTGCCATCTGACAAACTTGATACACCAAAATACTGATTTGAATTGTTGTGTTTCCATTCCAAACGGATGGCTTCTTCGTTTAAGCGATCGGGTTCCAATCGAAAATCCTCAAAAAATGGTGCAATTCTCCGCACTGTGCGACAAATCAAGTTATATGAATCTGGATATTTTTGTTGCAGCAGATACAGAAAAGCAGGAAGGTTTGCCCCATCAGGACGCAGGAAGGTATTATCGTTCAGGTTAGCAGTTTTTCTGAGAGGCGAACTGGCACTGGTGTCATGGACATGATACAGCCGCCATTTTTCCAACTTGTGGCGAACCCAACTTGCTATTCTGTCAACGTTAGAATCACTGATTCCAGCCTCCATGCCATTTTCTCGAGGTTGCAGCCAATTGCTAATGGGATTATGATATCGTTTCTCCCAATATTTTACCCATTCGCCTGAAGGATACAGACTATCATCTGTTGTTGGTGTTAGTGTTAAATCATATTGATTTACCTCTTGACAGAAGGAGACAAATATCTGAATTTCTTTTGTCATCTTTGAACCAAAATGCAGCAGCTTCTCTGCTCCGCCAGACTCTCTCACATAATTGTTCAAATGTCCTTCCCTGATTGCATTCAGGAATGCGAATATACCAATGAAGTTAGATTTGCCTGAACCATTCGCTCCAATGATTATGTTGATAGACCGTAGAGCCAGTTTCTCGACTGAAGCTATACTCTTGAACCCTTTAACGGTAATATAATCAATTCCTGAAGTATCCATGATTGGCTGCCTCACTCTTGTATCCTTGCATAAATTGGCTCAGCAGGCGGGATAATCCTTCCACTCTCTGGCAACTTTCCCCATTCAAGATCAGAAAGCCGTTGCTCACACAAAGGTTCTTCCATCCCCAGATGTGTCCATATTGTTTCAGCTATCCCTGGAATAAACGGACTGACAAGTATGGTTACAAATCGGATAGACTCAAGCAGGTTATAAAGCACATTACCAAGCTCTGCTATCCTCCCTTCCTTGAACAATACCCATGGTGCGGTTTTATCAATATAACGGTTGCATTCTCCAATCAGTTCCCAGATGCTGATTAAGGAATTATGGAATTCCAGCCTGCACATGGATTTATCAACCTCTGGAATAATTCGCAAGGCTGTTTCCTTGAGTGGATTATCCCCTTCTTGTGCTTCTTGTGCTGCTGGCACATTGCCCTCAAAATATTTGTTAACCATAGCAATGGTTCTTGAGACAAGATTGCCCAGATCGTTTGCCAGCGAGCTATTTACCTGACGAATCAAGGCAGTATTTGAGAAATCACCATCCTGACCAAACGGCACAGCCTTTAATAAAAAGTATCGATAACCATCCACCCCAACCTGGCTGATAATATCATCCGGGCTGACCGCATTTCCAGATGATTTGGACATCTTCTTGCCCTCAACCGTCCACCAGCCATGGGCAGCAACCATCACTGGCAATTTAAGTCCAGCAGCCATAAGCATGGTTGGCCAGATAATGGTATGGAACTTGAGGATATCCTTGCCCACAACATGAACATCTGCAGGCCAGAGTTTTTCAAATCTTTCATTATCTTCAGAATACCCGGCTGCAGTGATATAATTTATTAACGCATCAAACCAGACATAGATAATCTCATTCTTATCTGAGATAGGCAAGGGTATGCCCCAGTCAAAGGTAGATCGGCTGATACTCAGATCTTTTAGCCCGCCTTTGATGATATTGACTATCTCCTGACGACGGTTTTCAGGCATGATAAACTCAGGGTTTGCATCCAAGTAATCAAGCAATTTGTCAGCGTAAGCAGACATGCGGAAAAAATATCCATCTTCCTCGAGCCATTCCAACTGCCTGCCACAGGCTGGACATTTCTGATCCTCAACCTGTCCCTTAGGGCAATAGGTTTCACAGGGAATACAATACCATCCCTCGTATTTACCGCGATAGATAGCACCATTTTCATATAGTTTAAGAAAAAAAGCGGTTACTGCCTTCTTGTGCCGTTGCTCAGTGGTACGGATAAAATCATCGTTGGAGATATTAAGCCTTGACCATAATCCCTTGAAATTTTGGACAACCCTGTCAGCCAGCTGTTGAGGCGTCTCGCCCCTTTCCTTAGCTGCCTGCTCAATCTTTTGACCATGTTCATCTGTGCCAGTAAGAAAAAAGACATCCTCTCCTGCCAGCCTCTTGTATCGTGCCAGAACATCTGCGGCTACATTGGTATACGAATGCCCGATATGAGGCACATCATTAATATAGTATAAGGGTGTGGTGATGTAGAATTTTTTTGACATTTTCCCTGCCTCTCCTGTTAATTTATCAACATTCATAATTGTAACATGAAAAAGGAAGAAAAGCAAGTAAATTTGCAATACAGATATTTTCTACTTGACACATAACCAACAAATGTGGTAAAATATGTTTTTAGTTTTCTTCAAAATGTTTATGGAGGTGTAAGATGGCTCTTTCTGGTTTGGATATTTTCAAGAAATTACCTAAAACCAATTGTAAAAAGTGCAATTTTCCTACTTGTCTGGCATTTGCCATGCAGGTAGCAGCAGGAAAGACTGAGATCTCTGCCTGCCCGGATGTCTCAGCTGATGTTGTTTCTCAGATAGCTGAGGCAACTGCCCCGCCAATTCGACCAATAACCATTGGTGCTGGGGATAGTGCCCTGAAGATTGGTGAGGAAACAGTTATGTTCAGGCATGATAAACGGTTTGAACATCAGCCAGGGATTGGACTTCTGGTAACCGATGAGATGTCAGATGAGACATTGAATAATCATATCAAACAGTTCAATGCAACAGGGTTTGAACGTGTTGGGGTAATGATGAGGGCAGAGGTTATGGCCATTAAGAGCGTAACCGGAGATGCAGAGCGGTTTAAGGCTGTGGTCAAAAAGGTTGTGGATGAAACTCAGGCATTGTTGGTCTTGATGAGTGATTCAGCCGATATTCTTAAGGCTGGACTGGACATCTGTGCGACGAGAAAACCATTAATCTGCGGGGTAACTGTAGATAATCTTGATAGTGTAGCCCAATTGGCCAAAGAATATAACTGTCCAGTAACGGTAAAAGGGGAGACATTAGAACAAATGGCTGATTTGACGACTAAGCTGAATGCAGCTGGTGTTAAGGATATTGTCCTGTATCCAACCACTACATCTGTGAAGGATCGGTTTGAACAGGAGACAATGATCAGAAGGCTTCCATTAAAGAAAACATACAGACCACTTGGTTTCCCAACGATTGTCTTTCCATGTGATTTTACAGCAGACAAGGATGAGGAGATAATGATTGCCTCTACCTTTGTGGCTCGATATAGCGGGATCATTATCCTTTCTACACTTGAGCCGCATTATACCTATCCACTTTTCTGTCTCAGGATGAATATCTACACAGATCCGCAAAGACCTATGACTATGGAAGAGAAGGTGTATGAGTTCAATAACCCTGGCAAGGATGCACCAATTCTGGTAACAACAAACTTTTCTCTGACATATTTCCTTGTCTCTGGTGAAATAGAGTCATCCAGAAAGCCTGTTTGGCTGGCAATACAGAATACCGAGGGGCTTTCTGTTCTGACCGCATGGTCAGCAGGGAAATTCAATGCAGAGTCTATTGCTAAGTTTATTAAAAATTCAGGGATAACCGAAAAGGTTTCGCATAAAAATATCGTTATTCCTGGATATGTGGCTGAGCTGTCTGGTGATTTAGAGGAAGAGCTGGGGCCTGGCTGGAAGGTAATTGTGGGGCCAAGAGAGGCTCCGAGCCTTCCCGGCTTCTTGAAACAATGGCAGGTAAATTAAAATTATAAGGAGGTTTGATAATGGTTCTTGTCATAGCAGAAAATATTCATGTTATATCCCCAAAAATAAAGGAGGCAATCAAGAATAGGGATGCAAAGACTATCCAGGAGATAGCAGTTAAATCTCAGGAAATGGGTGCAGATTATATTGATCTGAATATTGGACCGGCAAGCAAAGAGGGTCCGGCAATCATGGAGTGGATAGTTAAAACCGTTCAGGAGGTATCTTCATTGCCGCTATTCCTTGATACCCTGAATGTAGAGGCAATCGAGACAGGCTTGAAGCTTTGCAAACAAAAGGCAGTGATAAATTCTATCAGCTGCATTCCTGAAAGGATGGATGCGTTATTCCCTCTAGTGCAAAAATATAATGCTGGTTGCGTCTGCCTGCTGATTAGTGCTCAAGGGTTACCAAGAGATAATGATGAAAGGGGAATGCTGGCAGCTGACCTTATTGGCAAAGCTATGGAATATGATATTCCAAATGAAGACCTCTGGTTTGACCCATTTACCCCGCCGATTGCCTTTCAGCAGGATACGGTTAAAGCCACTATTGAGTCTGTAGCAATGTTTGAAGAGATGTCTCCTGGCTGCAAAACTACCTGCGGACTGTCCAATGTTTCCAATGGACTGCCAAGGGAATTAAGAGATATTCTCAACCGAACCATGCTTATCATGCTTAAAAGGAATGGCATGACATCAGCTATCTCAGATGCCTTTGATGAAAAAATAGTTGCCATATCCAAGGATAAGATGACTGATATTGAACAGATTGTCTGGCAGGTTATGGATGGAAACGAGCCGGCAATAAGCAATCTCACGCCAGAACAGGTTGAATATGTAAAAACTGCCAGGGTATTACTCGGACATAAACTCTTCTCACCCTCATGGCTGAGTGAATAGCGACTATTTTATACGATTATTACAGGGAACGGCTTATAACAACACCGTTCCCTGTAACATTTAACAGTCGATATTATTACTTACATAACAGTTCAGCTAACCGCAGAGACGCAGAGAATAAATCAGAGGACAGATTGGAGCAGGGCAAACGATAAAGAGGTATTGACAAAATAGCTTAATATCATTGCCTTGCCCCCTTATTTGTCGATCACAGTAGTAGTGGTTCATAACA
>DYDG01000058.1 GCA_020717845.1 Marinifilum sp.
TCTAATTTTTGTTAATTTCTCTGTGCCTCTGCGTCTCTGCGGTGAACTATTACGGATGAAAAAATTGGTGGAGGATAGGGGACTCGAACCCCTGACCTACTACATGCGAAGCAGTCGCTCTACCACCTGAGCTAATCCCCCAATATTTTGTGTTACTTAAAAAAGTACCCGGGCATAGCAACGATATGTACATCATTCTGAACACCGCTTGCATCCCTTTCCCGACCAAATCTAATAGCCTTCATCGGCTTCATGTCAATATAATTATACCACTTTGTCTCTGTTATCCCTGGTGACTGATAAGACATATTGGAATACATTGGTGGAATCAGGGCATTAAATGGTCTTAACTCATTAATGTCCAGCATCTCAACATTATCTTCAGGCAATACAATCTCTATTGTTGGTGATTTCATTAATTCAGGATGTTGTGGGGATGAAAAACCTTGCCACCATGAGTAAAATGGCTTCTGCAACATCCTATTTTCATAAGCCTGAAATCCCTTCCCAAGCCCAGCCATAATCAGCATAATAAATACCCAAAACACAGCAAATCCGCCGAGGAATATAAGATTGTGCTTGTTACTACTTTTATCATGACGCATATTCTAACCCCTAACCCCTAACCCTTTTTCTAACTCCGCAGTCTTTTCCTCCAACAACCCTTTATTCTTTGCCTCGATATTAAGCCGAATGAATGGCTCTGTGTTTGAGGCACGAAGGTTAAATCGCCAAGCAGGGTATTCTACAGATAACCCATCAACATAAGAGAGCTCCCCATCCTTATAATATTCCTCAATCTCCCTTATCTTTTCTGATGGAGAGTCAACAAGACAGTTTATCTCACCAGATATAAAATATTTTGATTTCAATGGGAGAAGCAGTTCAGACAATGACTTATTTGTTATAGACATCAACTCCAGAATCAAAACCAGAGGGATCATACCATTATCTGCATAATAATTATCCCTGAAATAATAATGAGCACTCATCTCTCCAGCAAAAAGGGCATCTTCTTTTCGCATTCTTTCTTTGATAAAGGCATGTCCAGATTTATTAATAATAGGGATACCGTCATATTGTTTGACTATATCAATATTTGCCCATATCAGACGCGGGTCAAAGATTATTTTTGAGCCTGGCTTTTTTTTCAAAAATGCCTCAGCCAGAAGGGCAGTAATGTAATAGCCATCGATAAATTCACCATTTTCGTCAATAAAAAAACATCTGTCAGCGTCTCCATCCCAGGCAACTCCAAGGTCACATTTTTCCTGTTTGACCCTTTCCATTATTCCAATCCGTTTTTCTTCAAGTAATGGGTTTGGTTCACCATTTGGAAACCTTCCGTCTGGCTCAAAGTTCATGGGTATTATCTGAACAGGTAAATCCTTAACAATCCCTGAAACCACCTTGCCGCCAACCCCATTGCCTGCATCAGCCACTATTCGATAGGGCTTCAACACCCCTGGATTGATAAAGGAAAGCACATGTTGGACATATTCAGCATAAATATCTTTTGAGATTATGTCACCCTTTTTATGGCCTTGAGTAAATTTTTGTTCAGTAGCCAGATCCCGAATCTGATATATGCCTGTATCCCCTGAGATAGGGATAGACTGCTCTCTGACTAATTTCATTCCATTATATTGTGGGGGGTTATGAGAGGCTGTCAACATGATGCCGCTATCACACCCACACCATGGAACAGCAAAGTAAACCATATCTGTGGACACCTCTCCCAGGGCAACAACATCTACCCCCATATCCATAATACCCTGGCTTAATGCTTCGAATAACGATTTTGCCGAAAGACGAATGTCATATCCAATCACAACATTTTTTGGTTTAACAAACTCTACAAATGCCTTGCCTATCTGGCAGATAGTATCCTCATTTAACTGTTCAGGATAAATCCCTCGAATATCATATGCCTTAAACATTGATGGATTAATTTCCATATTCTGTCCCCCCTTGTATCATAATTATTTATATCTTACCATAATTTCTGTTGCCTGTCAACAAAAAAGGCATACTCAAAATTACAACTTGACAAATATAGGAAAATATGCTATTCTAAAGGCACAAAAGAGGTACATCAAAGAAGTTTATCTAAAAATATCCAACATGGAGGTGAAAATGATGGAATATCATAATAAACAAGAGTGTGGTCAGGGTCTGGTTGAATATGGCTTAATTATCGGCTTGATTGCGGTTATAGTTGTTGCTATATTTGTTGCCCTTGGACCACAAATTAAAGCCGTGTTTCAGGGGAAGTCAGCTGCAGCAAAGGTAGAGCAAACAACCGCAGGCACTGAAACCACAACAGGAACAGCTACACAAGCAGTAACTACTGGGACAGCTACTGCTCAGTAGTCTCAACGTTTCGACAGGCTCAACGACCGCGTTTCGACAGGCTCAACGATCATTAGCAGGAGTAGAGACGCAAGATTTTGCGTCTCTACCGTTTCGACAGGCTCAACGACCACATTTGGTCCCTGAGCAGCAGTCGAAGGGCGACAGGTTCAACGACCATTATTGGTGACCTTTATTGCTCTGGTCAACTGATCTCTGAATCAAAAGGCTTGCCCCTATCAATCCTGCATCATTGCCAAGTTTTGATAATTCTATCCTCAGGTTATTTTTTGCCACTGAAAGTGCTCTATTCTGAACCGTATTCTTTATTATTTTCAAAAGACGATGTCCGGCTGCTTCCATGACACCGCCACCAAGGATAATTACTTCTGGATTAAGAATATTGTCCAGGTTTGCTACACCTATGCCAAGATATTCACCTGCTCTGTTCAATACCTTAAGGCTGAGGCTATCACCTGTGTCAGCTGCATTAGATGCAATCCCCACAGTAATCTTATTCAGGTCATTATCTATCATTTTCAAGATAACTGTTTGTGTTCCCGAATTAATCGCCTTCCTTATTTGGTGAATAATTGCTGGTCCTGCAGCTAATGCTTCCAAACATCCCTTGTTCCCACAACCACATACAGGCCCATTTTTCTTCATGGTCATATGTCCTATTTCGCCGCCAGCAAAACCAGCTCCCTGGATCAGATTGCCATCAATGATTATTCCGCCGCCAATCCCGGTGCCAATGGTTATCCAAATGAGATTATTTGACCCTGAGCCTGCCCCAAGTCTGGCCTCAGCCAATGCCCCACAATTGGCATCATTTTCTATTTCTACAGGCAACCTGTATTTTTCATGGATAATCTTTTTCAGCTCTACATCTTTCCATCTCAAGTTTGGAGCAAAAAGGACAATACCATTCTTGACATCTACCTGTCCTGGAGCACCAATTCCGATTCCACAGATAGAGGTTTTAAGACCATTTGTTATCTTCTCAATCGCATCATATATATTCTGAACAATTACATTCAAACCCTCATGAACATTAGTCCAAATACGCATCCTCTCAAGTATCTTGCCAGAAGTATCTATTACCCCGACATCTATCTTTGTTCCACCGATATCAATCCCGATTACTAATTCTTGTTCCATTTTTTCCCTCACCTCTCAGCATTTTTTGTATCCAGAATTATTCGTTCCTCAGTAATAATTATTTCCACAGCCATATCATGACTTTCAATCGGAATAGCATCTATGAGCTGACATTCAAAACACACGCCAACAAGGCATACCTTTGTGTCTTTGTGCTTTTGAGGAATTGACTCAAGCATTCGATCATAATATCCGCCGCCATATCCTATCCTGTAACCTTGTCGGTCAAAGGCTACCCCTGGAACAATAATCATCTCTACCTCAGAAAGGGAAACAAATCTCTGGTAGATTTCCATAGGTTCCATGATGCCATATGCCCCTTTTGCGAGTTCAATATCAAAATCATGCAGTTCTGAGATAAACAGCCTTTTATTTTCAGTATCGGTTATAGGCACCAAAACCCTCTTTCCCTGTTTAATAGCCTGTTTGATCATATCCTCTGTCTGTACCTCACTTCTGGCAGCAACATAAAACAAGATACTTGATAATTTATGAAATTCCTCAAGATCAAAAAGCTTTCTTGTAATCAACATGCTTTTTTGGTATCGTTCTTCATGGCTTAATGTATTTCGTCTGGCTAAGATAGAGGTTCTTAATGATTTTTTCATGATTTGTTATCTGCTCCTTGAACTATTATTATACCAGAATTTTATCAATTGTCAATTAGTAAATGACCTGCTGGGCGTATCTATAGGGCTTCTCAAAATGTCAAGCAATACCAAAACATGAAAGGGAAGGAAGTCAATCAGTGCTTACAAGTGTCCATATGGCTTTGGTGGTCATTGAGCAGAGTCGAAATGTTGCTATGCAACGCTCACAAGTTCTTCTGCAAAAGCTGCTCTAAAAAATACTTGACATCCTGAGGTGGATAGGATATAATGTTGATAAGATGTAATGGGGCAATCATTAGCAGGAAGATGTGTAGGAAGAAGGAGAAAGGGAGAAAGAGCTTTTAAAAGCTATAACTCGATGTTCAAGGTTTTTGTGGCTCATAGGAACCACAGGTCTGCTGCCAGTGCTACCTCTGCCAGAGGTGCTACCTCCCGCAGCTACAAGTACTATCATAGGTAGCAAAAACTTTGAACATCGAGTTTAAAGTATTGTAATAATAGATAGTTCTACATTTCTCCATCTTCTCCTTTTCCTCTATTACATCTGTGTTTTATTTGCAAGTTTTGTGCCTTTATGCCGCCTTGTGACTAATTTCAATTGTATAAGTTGAAAAAAAATACACTGTGTGGCAAATTTCAACCGCATATGTGGGAAAAAATGTTGACATGTAAATAATTCTTTGATATAATTGAATTTCAAGAAGGGGTTTGATATGTCAATTTATTCTTTGATTGAAACTATAAATTCTTTTTCTCCAGATGATATTAGACCGATAAAGATACACTCCGAAGAAGAACGAGAGAGTAGAGAGTTGATAGATGCCTTAAATAGATTGTTTGCAGGCTTGCAGAAAAAAAATATCAAAGAACAGAAAAAGTCAGATGAAGAATCCTTCACCCTCTACACGATAAACTATGCAACTAAGTTAATAAGTTCTACAACAAATATAGAGGAACTCTTGAGCGTGGCTATAGAGACACTCATTGAGATTGCTCAAGCAGAAAAGGGTTCTTTGATATTGATAGATACGGATAATTCAGAATTGGTAGTCAGGGTGGTGAAGGATGAGAAGGGGCTAAAATATCCAGGGCAAAGGTTAAAAACCAATGCTATCCTCTTTGAGGTGATTAATGAGTGTAAGCCTTGTTTTGCTAATAATCTTAAAGAATTTGTCGATATGGGTGATGGTTTAGGGAATGATGCCCACTCGATATTATCCCTCCCTTTAATGGGAAAAAAGGATGTCATTGGGGTAGTCAATCTCTATAATCGGTTAGATACAGGTGGATTTACTCAGGATGATGTAAATATTATCTCTACATTGGTTACCCAGTCTGGGGCTAATATTGAAAATGCCAGGCTATATAAAGAACTTGAAGATTGGGCTAAGGTGCTTGAATTGCGGGTTGCTGAACGAACTATGGCACTGGAAGAGGCAAATGCCCAATTAAAGAAAATAGACCAGGCTAAATCTAATTTCCTCTCTACTGCAGCCCATGAGCTAAAAACACCACTTACATCTATAAAAGCTATTGCTATAACATTGTTGAATAATCCTGATGAGGATGTGGATATAAGGGGAGAATTCTTGTCTCTTATTGATAGTGAGGTCGATAGGTTGACAAGGTTAATCAATAATATCCTGAATCTTTCTAAGATAGAAGCTGGTAAGATGGAGTGGAATATGAAAAAGATGTCAATGGTAAATGTCATCAAGACATCTATTGTTAATACCAATCCGCTGTCTATAAAGAAAAAAATAAATGTGAATATTGATCTACCGGATAAAATATCCTTTATCATAGGTGATCCTGACAGATTGATTCAGGTAGTAATCAATCTGTTGAGTAATGCAATTAAATTTACCCCTGAAGGAGGGGATATAGAGGTTAGGATGAGAGAGAGAGAGCAGCCAGAACATGCGGTTCAGGTTAGCGTCAGTGATACAGGTATCGGTATTGCTCAGGAAGATATCAATAAGGTATTCGATAAGTTTAAGCAAACAGATACGGGTAAGAATGAGCCTTCAGGGACAGGCCTGGGATTGACCATTTGTAAGGAGATTGTCGAGCACCATTTGGGCAAGATATGGGCAGAGAGTGAATTAGGAATGGGTTCTACATTCCACTTTACTCTACCAGTTAAAACTGATTTATAAGGAGGTAGAGGAATATGTCAGTAACAACAAAGGAAAAGATTGATTTAGGTCAGTTATTGCTTGATTATAATTTGGTTACTGAGGAACAGCTAAAAAAGGCAGAAGAAGAAAGTCAGAAGGAGAGAAAAGAAAGAAAAGATATTGGCAAAATATTGCTTGACTTGAAATATGTAACTGATGGAGCAATCAACTATGTTTTAAGCAGTCATCTTGATATCCCTTATGTTCATGTATCTTCCCAGACGGTTGACTCTGAAGCAGTCAGATCTATTCCCAGAGAGACATTAGAGAAGTATCAAATGATACCTATCATCCGGGTCAATGATGAGCTAAGTTTAGTCATGGCTGATCCTACTGATGATGAAGCAATTCGAGAGGCAGAGACTATTACTGGTTGTTCAGTGAAGGTCTCTATAGGTCTGAGAGAAGAGATAATGGAGGTAATTGACCAGATATTCAAGAAAGAGCTGGGACAACTTCCAAAACCACAAGGAGAGGTGCCAATTGATACCTCAGGGGTGGTTTTTGTTTATCATCACATGATCGAGGCTTTGAATGAAGGGGCTACGCAAATCTACATTGAACCTGCCAGCAGTCAGGTAAGGATTCGTTATAGAATGGCTGATGGTTTCCTAAAGGAAAAGGAGACTCAACCCCTGTCTCTCTATCCTGCTATCTGTTCTCGGCTGAAAGTAGTAGCTAATATGGATACTGAAAAAGCAGGTGTTTTTGCTCAAAGTAATGTTCTGGCTAAGATTGGAGATAAGGAGATCTATCTTCATATCTCAATCTTGCCTACACTCCAGGGAGACTGCTGGATGATTAAATTCTTGGAAAAGGCTAAATCCTCTTGTCTGAAATTAGAAGGGTTGGGTCTTCCTGAAAAACTTCTTTCTGAAATAAAACAAGCAATCAATCAGGACTCAGGTCTAATCATTGTTACTGGTCCAGCAAGAAGTGGGCGAACTACAACTGCTCACTCATTACTATCTGAGGTTGATGCTTGCAAGAAGAAGGTGATAACCATTGAGAAGGCTATTTCTTATCAGAATGATGAATACAGCGTCATGGTGTCCAAAGGGCTGTCAGCTTTAGAGGCAGCTATTTCACAGGAACCTGATTTGGTTATGGTAGAGGATATGAATCAAGTGAATGTCCTGGGTGCTTGCTTCAATGCCGCTTTAGCAGGAAGATTGATACTGGGTCAAATGCACTATCCTGATGCCTTTAATTTACTTGACCATTTGACAGGTGTCTTTGGAAACTCATTGATCGCCTCTACCCTTTCAATGGTGATTGCCCAGAGAAAGGTTCGACTTCTTTGTAACTCTTGCAAGGAGATACATTCCCCTCCTGTGGAACATGGTTTAGGAGATGTCTCTATTTATCGGGCAAAAGGGTGCGAAAAATGTAATTTTACTGGTTATGCAGGTGAAGATTATCTCTATGAGGTGCTAATCCTCAATAGGAGGCTTAAGGAAATGTTATGTCAGGATAAAGGCTTGAATAAGGTAGAAGAGGAAGCTGCCCAAAATGGATTTTTTGGCTTAAAGGAGATCCTTAGAGAGAAATTGCTCTCAGGGACTATTAGCATGGAGGAGGTGATTTAAATGAATATGATAGAACTACTTACTTTATGCAAAGACAAGAATGCATCAGACCTTCATTTGTCCTCAGGTTCACCGCCATTGCTGCGTATAGCTGGAAAGCTTGAAAAAGTTACTCAACAGAGTATGAGCAGAGAGGATGTTAAGAGGGAGATAGATAGTATCCTTACGGATGAACAGAAGGCTAAATTTGAAAAGAAGAAAGAACTGGATTTTTCGATTGAGCTGCCTGATGTGGCTCGATTCAGAGTCAACGTTTACTCTCAAAGGAAGGGTGAATCAGCTGCCTTCAGACTTATTCCTACTGAGATAAAATCTCTCGATAGGTTAGGATTGCCTTTATCACTTAGAGACTTTTCTACAGCAATAAAAGGTTTTGTCTTAATTACCGGGCCAACGGGTAGTGGAAAAACTACTACCTTAGCCTCGTTGATTGACCTGATCAACAGAAAGAGAACTGACCATATTATCACTATTGAGGATCCGATAGAATATGTTTTTGAAAACAAAAGCTGCTTGATTGATCAGAGGGAAGTAGGTGTTAACACTGACTCTTTTTTGGATGCACTTCGCAGTGCCTTGAGAGAAGATCCTGATGTAATCCTGGTAGGAGAGATGCGAGATGTGGAGACAATCTCTATGGCTTTGACTGCCGCAGAAACCGGTCATCTTGTCTTTGCTACCCTGCACACTAATAGTGCCTTCCAGTCAATAAATAGAATTATAAATGTCTTTCCAGCAGTCCAACAAGAGCAGATCAGGATTCAACTTTCGGATACTCTTTTAGGGATAGTCTCTCAGACCCTCATCCCTACTATGGACGAAAGGAGCAGAGTCTGTTCAGTTGAGGTAATGATGGCAAATCATGCTATCCGGAACCTTATTCGGGAGGGAAAAATACATCAGATATATTCTGTTATGCAGACTGGTAGAAGTGAAGGGATGCAAACCATGGACCAGTCATTAGAGGTATTGGTTATGCAAGGGAAAATAACTAAACAAGAGGCGGCTAATAGAGCGTTTAATAAGAGTGTGTTCACGGGGTATGATTATTAGCAGTTAGCCGTTAGAGCAGATTGGTGGGTAATGTTCACTTTGCGTGGGAAACGTGCTAATGTTAGCCATTAGCTGTCACTCAATGTTCAAGGTTTTTCAACCTTTTTCAACTTGTGATAGTCAGAATAGATGGGTTACACTTCGTTTCACCCATCCTACGTTAGCAGGATATCTCTGATGTAGGATGGGTGAAGTGAAACACAACCCATCTAACTCCTTGTAGCTGCAGGAGGTAGCACCTCTGGCGGAGGTAGCACCTCTGGCGGAGGTAGCACTGGCAGCAGACCTTCTGCCTCTGGCGGAGGTAGCATTGGCAGCAGACCTTTGGCAGCGGGACTCCCGCCTGCCTCTGGCAGAGGTAGCACTGGCAGCAGACTTTTGCCAGTGAGACTCTCACTGGCAGCGGGACTCTCACCTGTCTCTGGCAGGTCGCAGCTACAAGAATATCAGCGGGCATTTTACCGCTTTATTCTGGTGGTTCCTATGAGCCAGAAAAACCTTGAACATCGAGTGTCAGCAATCTGTGAGCTAACAGCTTATAATATAAGGAGGGACAAGCAGATGAACAAAAGGATTCTTATGGCTGATGATGATGCAGTCATTCTTAAGGTTGGAAAATTTAATCTGGAAAAAGCAGGTTATGAGGTTATTACTGCGACTAATGGTGCAGAGGCAGTTGAGAGCGGTAGAAGAGAAAAACCAGACCTGATTATATTGGATGTTATGATGCCTGTGATGGATGGATACACTGCCCTGCTAAAGTTAAGAGGATACGAAGAGACAAAGGATATTCCAGTAATCATCCTTACTGCTCAAGAGGGGGATGTGTATGAAAAAATAAGTGGTGAGATGGGAGCAGTGGAGCATCTAACCAAACCATTTAATCCTAATGACTTAGTGGAGAAGATCTCTGCTATACTTATCGCCGGCATAAAATGTGATTGTTGAGCAGGGTTAGCATAGATGGGTTTCACCCATCCTACTATGTTGATACTCGATGTTCAAGGTTTTTGCCACCTATAATAGCACCTGTAGCTGCAGGGCTTGTCCCTGCTTATATATAGGAGGCGACCACAAGGGTCGCAGCTACAAGAATAGCGGATAGCATTTTACTGCTCTGGACTGGTGGTTCTCATGAGCCACAAAAAACCTTGAACATCGAGTGATAGCGTGTTTTCTGATGTAGGATGGGTGAAGTGAAACGTAACCCATCTATGCTCTGAGTTGCAAAAATCACAGATTATGCCAGTGTTGAGTATATATTGGAAGGATGATTAAAGATGCCTCAAAGAATTCTCATTGCTGATGACGACCCGACGATCCTGAAGGTAGAAGAGTATAATCTAAGGAAAGCAGGTTATGAAGTGATTACTGCTACCAATGGTGAGGAGACGCTAAGAAAGGTTCAAGAAGAAAGACCTGACCTGGTCATTTTGGATGTAGTAATGCCAAAGATGGATGGATATGAGGTCTGCCAAAAGATTAGAGATGGCCGATTCAAGAGTCATGTGCCTATTATAATGTTGACTATTAAGAAAGAGGTAGAAGATACAATCAAGGGACTGAAGACAGGGGCAAATGACTATGTTATTAAGCCATTCAATCCTCAAGAGTTACTGGCAAGGGTAGAGGTAAATCTGCGTCGCTCAAGGTATGATATTGAAGCCAATCCCTTGACTGGTTTGCCAGGCAACCTGTCCATTATGGACAAGATCAAAGAGAGACTAAAAGATGAGAGGTGTTTTTGTGTTGTCTACTGTGATCTGGATAATTTTAAGTCTTTTAATGATATCTATGGTTATGAACGAGGGGATACGGTTATCAAATTGACTGCTCATACCATTGGCATGGTAATAGAAGAGCTGGGTGATTCAGATGACTTTATTGGACATATAGGTGGCGATGACTTTATTCTTTTGACTATACCAGAGAGGGTTGACCATATTTGTCAACAGATCATCAAGGAATTTGATAAGTCTATCCTCAACCTATATGATGAAAAGGATCAGCATGCAGGTTGCCTTCTCTGCGAAAATAGAATGGGTGAGGTGCAAAAATTTCCTATTGTCTCTATCTCAATTGCCTGCGTAAGCAATGAGCATAGAAAATTCTCACATTCAGGAGAGTTGAGTGCAGTAGCGACTGAGTTAAAGAAACATGCCAAGTCTATTCCTGGCAGCATTTATGTTAAGGATAAGAGGACACAATGAAAGAATTAGAGCAGTTGATTACAGCAATAAGGTGTGTTAAAGAGAATAACTTTGAACCAATCAAGGTTTCAGCCCAGGGACAGGTTGCAGAATTAGTAGAAGTAGTCAACGAAATGTTAGAAGAGGTAGGTCAACGGCTAAAGGAGAAAGAAACAAGGTTAGATGAGCAGGTCGTTACCCTCTATACATTGAACTATGCAGTTAAGATCATTAGCGTTACCTTGAGATTAGAAGAGCTCTTGCCTATTGCTCTGGAAACCTTTATTGACATAGGAAAGGTTCATGGGTGTTCAATAGGACTACTTGACAAACAGGACAGATTAAAGATCAAGGTGCAGGAGAATATCTCAGAAATAGATAGGAAGATCATCTATGGAGTAATCAGGGAAAAAGAGCCTTATGTAGGAGAGCTGCAAGGGAAGGCTCTCCTCTGCTTGCCTTTGATGGGAAGGGAAAAACCAGTTGGTGTGGTGAGTATTTATGATCGAATAGATAAACAACAATTTAGCCATGAGGATGTTAATATTATCTCTACGTTGGCTACACAGGTAGGGGTAAGTATAGAGAATGCTCAATTATACGAGGAGTTGGCTCGCTGGAATAAGGAATTGGAACAAACAGTGGCTGAACGAACCAAAGAATTAAGAGAGGCTAATGAAAAACTGAAAAAGATGGACAAAGCCAAGTCTGATTTCCTCTCTATGGTCGCTCATGAACTGAGAACACCACTTACCTCAATCAAGGCATTTACAGAGATGTTATTGCGTAAGCCTGATGGTGAGATGGAAAAGAGAACAAAATATCTTGGAATAATTCACAGTGAGTGTAATAGATTAACCCGCCTGATTAATGATGTTCTGGATTTGGCTAAAATAGAGGCAGGTAAAATAGAATGGAATATCCAGCCAATCTCGATGGCAGAGGTGGTCAATACCGCATTAACCAGTACCCATAAATTAGCAGAAGATAAGGAACTTAAGACAGAACCACTGATAGAGGATGATTTGCCGCCTGTTTTAGCTGACCATGATAGGTTAATTCAGGTGATAATCAATTTAGTGGGAAATGCAGTTAAATTCACTGATAAAGGTGGGAGGATAGAGGTTAGTGTAAAAAAGAAGCTTACGCCAGATAAATGTATCCATGTTAGTGTCAGTGATACAGGGATTGGGATAAGAAAGAAGGATCTCGGTAAGGTATTCCAGAAATTTAAGCAGGTAGGTAGTGGAATGACTGATCGGCCAGAGGGAACAGGTCTTGGCTTGAGTATCTGTCGGGAGATCATTGAACATCATAAGGGTAAGATATGGGTTGAAAGTGAACTGAAAAAGGGAACTACATTTCATTTTACTCTTCCATTGGAAGATGATGTAGATAAAAAGGAGGTGGAAAGATGAAGAAGATACTGGTGGCTGATGATGATGCAAGTATCAGGACAGCGTTAAGTAATGTTTTGGAGGATGAAGGCTATGAGGTGATTGCTGTTGGATCAGGACGCGAGGCTTTGAAAGCAGCTTCAGATATGAAGCTGGATTTGATGCTCCTGGATATAAAGATGCCTGATGTCCATGGGATAGATGTCCTGAAAAAGGTAAGGGCTAAGGATAAAAACATGCCGATAATAATGCTGACTGCATTTTCAGGTATGGAAAAGGATGTGGAAATCCAAATGGGAAATGTCTCTGCCTTTATTAGTAAACCTTTTGATATTGAAGAGGTTTTGAGCACGGTTAAGAAAATCTTTGAAGGACAAAAGGCTGAAGAAGATGAATAAACAAGAAGAATTGGAACAGATGCTAATTGAGGCTGAGCTTATTAGCAAGGAGCAATTAGAAAATGCTAAGAAAAAGTGGCAACAGGATAAAGAGTCATTAACCAGGACATTGGTCTCTAAAGGATTTGTAGACGAAGATAAAATGATGGAGTTTTTAAGCTCCAGGTTAGGGGTAGCCAAGATCAATTTATCTAAGGTAATAGGGATTGACTCAAAAATAGTTGGGACTATTCCAAGATTAATGGCTCAGAATTACCTTATCTTTCCTGTCTCTGAGAGGAAGAATCTGCTCATTCTGGCAATGGTTGATCCCTTAAATACCTCCATTATAGAAAAGGTAACTGCTATGGGTTATCAGGTCAATCCAGTCCTTGTTGCAGAGGAAGATATCAAAAATACTATTCAAAGGTATTATGGAGAAGGTGGAATAGTAGAGGATATCTTAAGGGAAATTAAGCCGTTGGACAAGGAGGATGGAATATCTGAGTTAAGGGTTGAAGAAGAAGAGGCTCCAGCTATCAACATAGTCAATTATTTCTTAATCGAGGCGATCAAGGCTGGTGCCTCTGATATTCATATCGAATCTTGTGAACAGGATGTCTGTATCCGTTACCGGATTGATGGGGTTCTTCATAAGATCTCTTCAGTGGGCAAGCACCTCCAGAATGCTATTATTTCTCGGATCAAGATTATGTCAAATCTTAATATTACTGAAAAACGACTGCCTCAGGATGGACGAGCCAGGGTAAGGATAGAGGAGCAAGGGATAGACTTGCGGGTCTCTATAACTCCAACCATTTTTGGTGAGAAGGTGGTAATGAGAATCTTAGATTCCAGTGGTCTATGCTTAGCTCTTGAGCGTTTATTTGATCCAGATATTCTGCCTGTCTATCATGAGTATATTCATAAGCCTCAAGGGTTTATCTTAATCAGTGGACCTACTGGGAGTGGTAAGACAACCACCCTCTACTCTACTTTGGCTGCTGTCTCTTCAGTAGAAAAGAATATAATGACGGTTGAGGATCCAGTAGAGTATGTTTTGGCTGGTATAAATCAACAACAGATTCGTCCAGAAATTGGCATGGATTTTACTACTGGTCTAAGATCCTTTCTGCGACAGGACCCAGATATCATCCTGATAGGCGAAATAAGGGATAGGGAAACAGCTGAAGTGGCAATAAATGCCGCTTTAACCGGACATCTGGTTTTCTCTACAATCCATACTAATAACTCCTCAGAGATAGTTACAAGACTACTCAATATGGGAGTAGAACCATTCTTGATTACCTCTACCTTGATTATGGGAGTTGCTCAAAGGCTGGTTCGAACCATCTGTCCCAGGTGCAAGGAGTCCTATCCCGTGAATCAGGATATAGCCAGAACTCTGGGAATACCAGAAGAAACCATTTTATATCGAGGTAAAGGTTGTAAGTATTGCAAGGAAATTGGATATCGGGGCAGAACAGGGATATATGAAGTGTTGGTAATTAATGAAACCATTAAAAACCTGATTGTTGACCGTGAGCCTGCCCATACTATCGAAAGAGTCGCCAAAGACAATGGAATGATTACCTTAAGGGAAGCAGCTATAAAGAAGGTATTAGCCGGCATAACTACGGTAGAGGAGTTATATAGGGTAACATCATAAAAAGCTAATATAGGAGAAAATAATGATTGGAATAAATAGTCGAAGAATAGGCAATATCTTGATTATTGACTTCGATGGCAATATAACTATCCTTGTCGATGAAAATATTACTGAAATTGCTCAAGGGGTGATTCAAAAGGATTGTGTTAAGATTATTATGAACTTTAAAAAGGTGAAATATATAAATAGTTCTGGATTTAAGGTATTAATAAAGATAATTAAAGAGGTCCGAAGTAGAGATGGAAGGGTGAAGATAGTAAAAATCTCTTCTCATCTGCAAAAGATTGCAAAGATGATCGGCTTAGACAAAATCTCAGAATTCTGGGATAGTGAACAGGAGGCATTGGCAAGTTTTGAGCCATTCCTTGAACTTGAGGTTGTTGCCAGGTTAGAAAATCTTTCTAAGATAAGTGACTTTATTGACGATGTCTCTTGCAAATTTGGTCTGGATGAAGATAAGATGTTCGATGTCCATATAGCTGTTGGAGAGGCTTGTGAGAATATACTTAAACATAGTTATCCGAAAGAGAAAAAAGGACTTGTTAAGATTAGGTGTGAATTAAAAATGGATGATTTTGTGGTAAAAATCATAGATCAGGGCAAACCATTTGATTTTAATTCTGTACCATCACCTAATTTAGATGTCCCTTTAGAAGAACGAGCCATAGGTGGATTAGGTATTCACTTTATGAAAAATTTGATGGATGAAGTCAAATACAGCTTCGATCCTGAAAAGGGCAATGAGCTAATAATGAAAAAGAATAGGTAGAATTAACAATTATCAATTATTAATTGATAATTCTACCTTTGGGTATAAATAAAGGAGGAAATTATGGAAATAACGACTAATGGCATTCAAGATGTTTCAGTAGTAAGTGTAAGAGGGAGGATCGATGCTGCCACTGCATTTGATATGGAGAAGGAATTAAATAAACTCATTTTAGCCAATAGTATTAAAATTATTATCAATTTTAATGATGTGGAGTATATCTCAAGTGGTGGGTTGAGGATCCTCTTATCCACCGCTAAAGCACTGAAGAACAAAAATGGAGATTTAAGGTTATGCCAATTAGGAGATCATGTCTATAAGGTATTTAAACTTGCTGGGTTCACCACAATATTTAATATCTATGAGACGGAAGATGAGGCATTAAAAGAAATTTAGTTTTTCCAACTGTGTGGTGCGAGAATGGAGGAATGATGCAAGGACAGAAGAGCTGTGCGAAAATGATGCACAAAAAGCAAGCAAGTGGTAAGTAGTAAATGGTGAAAGGAACCAAAAATTTGGTGGTGTCCCTAAATAGCTAAATTCACCGCAGAGACACAGAGATCGCAGAGAATCGTAGCCAAACAATATAAAAAACCACGAATAGTTTCACATCATTCGTGAAAATTCGGTGGTGTCTGAAATTGGCTAAGTTCCTCTAACCGGATAGGTAAGCCATT
>DYDG01000005.1 GCA_020717845.1 Marinifilum sp.
CATTCAATGTCTTGATGTCGCAACAGATATGTGGAAAATATTTAATCCCTCTCAGCGTTATCACCACCATAAATTTGTCCAGCAGGATTTTGTGGGTAACGATAAGCCTTGAAAAGGAGGGAAGTTCTTTAGTTGTGTTGCAATTCTTTTTCTAATCGAGCCTCAATGCTTCTCTCCTTCTGTGCTCATATGAGCAGGTTCGTGGTGTGATGATACAGGTTCATGATGTGATGATGGCAACGCTGGTGGTGCTGGTGGTGGTGATGGATGGTGCTGCTCTGGATGACGCACTGGCGGCTCATCCATAAATCTTACCTCTGGTTCTGCTTGAGGCTTAACCGTGTGTGTCCCTGAAGATTTTGCAGGTTGTTTTTTAGCAGTAGCCTTTTTGGCTATCGGCTTCTTCTTTTTGACCTGAGCCTTTGGCTTAGCAACAGCCTTCTTTTTCTCCTCGTGCCGGTCAACAAGATAATTAATATATTCGGTGTATTCCTCTATTATTTTTGTCTTCTCAACAGATTTTTTGGGTTCCTCTCCAATGCGTTTTACCAGATATGAGCAGATATAGCCAACCTTGCTGTCAGGTAATTCTACCTTATAATACCACTTAGTAGCAATATCATCAAGAAGGATCATCTTTGTCTCAGCTGTTATTTGGGCTACAGGTTTATAATCATATCCAGGCATGGCAGGCCAGTTCCAGACAATGGCTGGCTTGATAGAGACAAGCGTGTTACCCTTTCGAGGATGTGTGTCTGACACTGATTCAGTATGGACAACGTCTTCATCATGACTGCTTTTAGATAGATGATGCTCTCTGTCCTCTCTGGCAGAGGATGGGTGCGAGTCAAGCTCTATTGTCTCCTCATCCTCATGTTCTGCTTGCTGATGGTGTCCGTCAATAAAAGATACTGTTTCAGAAAAAGATTCATGCCCTTTATGTTTTTCTTCAATAAATGTTGGCTCAGAATGGGTATCTTCTCCATCAGCTTTTTCATGCTTTTCATGTGACAGTTTCAACTCAGGTTTTTCAGAAAAGACAGCCTCTTCTCGATGAACCGGGTCAGGATTTTTCAGGGACTGGGTATATAATCGGTATCTATGTCTTACCTCTTCTGCCTCTTTGCCCTGAATATGTTCAATTGCCTTTTCAGCCTCTTCGTAGTTTCCGCGTTCATAATAAAACCTGCTTAAGGCTTCAGAGGAATCCATTAAGGATGTATATTTGTTTTTCAATTCCTGAGCATCCGGGTAATTTATAACTGCACCAAGCACCTCTATTGCTTTCCGACGATTGATCTCAGGAAGAGATGTTCCTGCTAAGTTATTCATAAAGACATCACCAAAGTATATCTTTGCCAGATAATACTTTGCCAGAGGGGCTGGTGACTCTATAAAACAGAAGGCAGCTTGTTCATAGTCGTAATTACCAAAGGCAGAGACACCATTTTTCCATGATTCATCCCTTGGTGGTGGCATGTGAACAGTAGCAGCTTCTCTGGCAGTGGTAGCACCTCTATCAGAGACAGCTTCTTTTGGAGAGACAATTGCCTCTGGCAGAGGTGCTGCTTCTGGCAGAGAAGCTGCCTCTGCCAGAGGTGCTACCTCTAAAAAAATACTTATCGCCATACAAAATAGTAACTTTTTCATGATCCCACCTCCCATTTATCTCTTCCCTCTCGATGGGGGAGAAAGGCTAATCGTAACTATTACGTGGAAGGTTATTTAGACTATGATCCTTCCCTGTCTGACAGTCTACAGCCTATCCACGAACAATTACCATTAAGTATAACATGTTGCAGGAAATTGTCAAGAAAAAATTGCCACCTGTGCAAATAAATTTGTGGGGAGTGTTGCATAGCAACCAGTGTATATTTTTTCACCGCAGAAAGCACAGAAAGCACAGAGATTGATAGTAATTCACATTATCAAGATGGTTTTCTCTACAGTTTTTGTAAATTCTGCGGTAAATTTAGCTATTTTTTTCAACATCACCCACAATTTAAGTTGCGTTCCTATTTCTGGACGCACCAAAAATTTAGCTTGATTTTATTATTTTCGTATGCTATAATTGGTGTATAAGCATTCAGGCAGCAGCAGCTATACTCATCGCTGGCATAATTTGTGATTTTGGGATGGTTCATTATTCGGTCAATTGCTTGTGCCAAATTCCCCTCTCCCTAACCCTCTCCCACCAGGGGAGAGGGAACAATCTGCCATCCTCATTGGCGTGGGCGAGAATAATCTTCCCTCTCCCTTGATGATGGAGCACCGGGAAGTTCCCTCCCCCTTGATGGGGGAGCACCAGAAAGTTCCCTCCCCCTTGATGGGGGAGGGTCAGTGTGGGGGTGAGTACCGCGAGCCTTCACATTAAAGTGAACTATCTCGGAAAATCGCAATTTATGCCAGTGATGAGTATAGAAAGAGGGTTCTCAACATGGCTACACAAAAAAGTTTTCCATCACCTTTTGAGATAAAAACACCGCCTGGAGCAGAGGGTTGGGAAGAGATGTATCCTTACTATCTCCTGTTTAGTGATGACCGCCGGGAAGTGGAGGAAAAATTCTGGTTTTGTGATACCATGCACTGGACTTTCCCTTTATATCCTTTTGATGCTATTACAGCTGAAAACGCTTTGGCTGCCTTAGGCCAATATAATTCTCGGGTATATATGGTTCCACCAGCCCTGGGCATTGACCTGAGGGTCTTAAATGGCTATGTATATATTTCTCCTCTCCCTGTAGCCAATTCTGAGGAGGTACAAGAAAGGATAAAAGACTTTAGCGAAAGGGCGGGTTTTTACTATCAAAATTGGGATGAACTTTATGCTAAATGGAAAGAGAAGGTTACCGCAGAGATTGAGAATCTTAAAAAAATGGAAATCCCGCATCTGCCAGAGAAAGAAGATCTGGAGACGGTTAAAAATGGAGTCGGTATCTCCACAGGATTCCGTCTTTTAGAGGCATACAATCGGCTTTTAGAAAGTATGGCCAGAATTTGGCAATACCATTTTGAGTTTTTAAACTTAGGTTATGTAGCCCACCTTGATTTTACCACTTTTATGAAGAATGCCTTTCCTGATATCCAGGACCAGACGATTGCCCAGATGGTAGCCGGCATAGATATCATCCTCTTTCAGCCAGACAAAGAACTAAAAAAACTCTCAAAACTGGCTATTGAGCTTAATCTCCAGAAGATATTCCTTAGCCGGCAGAAGACAGGAGAGATAATCGAAGAACTAAATGGATCCGAAAATGGCAAAAGATGGCTTGATGCTCTGGAGGCTATTAAAGACCCCTGGTTTTATTTCAATTCTGGCACTGGTTTCTACCATACCCCGCGTAGTTGGATAGATGACCTTTCTGTGCCATTTTCTGCTATTGGCGGGTATATCAAGAAATTAGAACAGGCAGAGGAGATAGAAAGACCTCAGGAAGAGATAAAAAAAAAGGCGAAAAGATTAGAGAATGGATATTACTCTCTCTTGAAGCAAGATGTGGACAAAGAAGCCTTTACAGCGAAACTTGCCTTAGCCAAAAAGGTGTATCCCTATGTAGAGGAACATAATTTCTATGTTGAGCACTGGCACCACACTATCTTCTGGAACAAGATGCGTGAGATTGGAAAGATTTTTGTTGAAAACCAATTTTTTGGCGATGAGGAGGATGTCTTTTATTTAAATAGATATGAAATCTCTCAAACACTATATGAATTGTATTCTTGCTGGGCAATCGGTTCTATCCCAAGAGGACCAAAATATTGGTCAGAGAGGATAGAAAAGAGAAAGAAGATAATCAAAGCCCTGCAAAACTATCAACCAGTCCCAGCATTAGGCACTCCGCCTGATGTGATTACCGAGCCGTTTACCATTATGCTCTGGGGGATTGTCTCTGAAAAGATACAAGGCTGGCTTGAGGATCAAACCGCTGGTCAAGAAACAGGTAGGCTATTGAAAGGACATGCCGCCTCCCCTGGCATTGTAGAAGGGAAGGCAAGGCTCATACTGTCTGTGGAAGAGTTGGATGAATTAAAGGATGGTGAAATAATGGTTTGCCCTATAACAACCCCTTCATGGACACCAATATTTTCTAAGATTGCGGCTATAGTCTCAAATGCAGGCGGAATGATGTCACATGCAGCTATAGTCTGCCGGGAGTATGGGATACCATCTGTTGTTGGCACTGGTTTTGCCACCCATCTTATTAAAACAGGTCAACAGATAAGGGTTGACGGAAATAAAGGGGTGGTAGAAATACTGTAGGTGCATAATCTGCGACTGCTGATGCTTGTCCAAGTGGATGAAGAAATCATCAAAGATATAATTGCTGAAAACCTGAAGAAGGTCATTACTCTTGACCGTCTTTTCGGAAATAACGATCAGTTAAAAACCAATACCACCCTGCAAATGAAAGACGCAGGGATTGATTTTAAGGTGGTGTGATATGGCAAGAGCGGATATTTTAATCAGTTTGGTGCAATCAGCCAGTCGTAATGACATGGCCTCCTTTCGCAAATCCGTAGAAAGCTTGATTGCAGAAGAAAGAGCAAAAAAACACAGCATCCTCGCAGATCGATTAGTGTCATCACTTAATAATGGAAATAAAAATGGTATTTCTGTTCGACCTAATGACGAGGCCAATGATTTAATGTTTGAGGTTGTTCCACAAAAAAGCTTTGAAGATTTAATATTAGATGAACGAATGCTGAAAATATGCAAAGAATTGATAGAAGAACAGCATAGGGCAGACCTGCTTAGGTCTTATGGACTTGAACCACGCAACAGGATTCTACTAACAGGCCCGCCTGGCAATGGAAAGACAAGTCTTGCCGAAGCAGTAGCCACAGACTTAATGTATCCATTTTTTGTAATTCGGTATGAGAATTTGATAGGGAGGTATCTTGGCGAAACAGCTTTGAGACTCAAAAAAGTTTTTGATTATGTGAAAACTCGCAATTGTGTTCTGTTTTTTGATGAATTTGATACAATAGGAAAAGAACGCGGCGATACAAAAGAAACAGGTGAAATTAAACGGGTTGTAAGTTCTTTGCTTCTTCAAATGGACAGGCTGCCAAGTTATGTTGTCGTAATTACTGCAAGCAATCATCCGGAGCTTCTTGACCGTGCTGTCTGGCGTAGGTTTCAATTAAGGTTGGACTTGGGATTACCTGACAAAAAACAGATCAAATGTTTTATTGAGCTTTTTACTAAAAAAACAGGTTTTAAGTTTAATTATACTATCGAAAGTCTATCTGAAAAGTTATCAGGTTACAATTTTTCAGAAGTTGAGGAGTTTTGTACAGATGTTTTAAGGCAGGCGGTTTTAACTCATAAACAGGATAATGCCCGAAACATTGTTTCTGAAAAACTGAAGCAGTGGCAAACTAAGTTTACGGTTAGCAAATTAAAGGAGTGAGAGTAATATGCAGGAAAGACCACTTTTAATATTCCCAAAGCCTACTATTGCAGGACGCGATAAAGGGAAACCAGTTTATGGTTCCCCACATTATCATTATCCATCTTTTCAGAGGCAAAAAGACAGGTTAACTCCGCAATTTGAAGACATGCGTGAATCTTTTATTACTGATACAACAGCAGGGCTTGAGCCTGAATCTGTATTGGTAATTGAAACAATAGGGAAAATTGATGATTTTCAGAGGGCGGTGCGTGCTATTCCCGGCCTTGAGTGGTTGTCGGAAATCGATGAGGAAGAAATGCCATCTGATGAGGATTGTTATCAGATTTGTAAAATAGGTAAACGGCTTTTTCGTGAAAGGATTAAAGGAATTAGCAGTAAACAATCTTCAGAAATATGGAAACTCCTCAATGAAAATGGATTTGTTGATAAAGATGGTTATGTAACAGACAAAGAACTTAAAGACTTTGAACAAGTTATACCGGATGAATTGTCTGAATATGGCAAAGAAATAATATCCGCAATTAAAGATAAAATATCAGAATCCAAAAAGAATGCAATAAGTGGCCGTCTTTATCTGAGCATGAGCAATAAACAGGCAATGGATGAGTTGATGAGTCTGTGGAAGCAATGGGATTCTAAAGATAAGAAGCTTCCCAGGGGATATGGAAAATGGGCTGAAATTTTTAGACACATTAGGTCTATCAGACCATGGGATATTCGGGACAGATTAAGAGAAACCGGTGTTGTCGAATACTGGAAAGAAGAGCTTGATATAAAAAAAGGAACAGCTTCAAAGATACCATTTGAAATTGAGTTGTGGTACAGAAAGGATGCTGATAAAAGAAGGGAAATATATGCAAGAATTGAAGAGTATATTTCTGAAGAAAAAGGAAATATTGTTGCGTCTTGCACAATCGATGAAATTCGATTCCACGCAATAAAAGCTGAATTGCCACCGGAAAGCATCGAAAAAGTAATTAATGATAAGCATACAAAAGTTTTTACCAGTAACGATGTAATGTTTTTTAGACCGGTTGGGCAATGCAGTGTTGAAATGTATCCTGAAGGTGAAGAAGGGGATTTTCAAGCTGGAAATGTATCGGGCGATCCGGTGGTTGCCATATTTGATGGAGATCCATTTGTTCATCATTCCTTGCTTGAAAATCGTTTAATTTTAGATGATCCTGATGATTTTGGCAGTACTTATCAGGCAAAGGAGAGAAAGCATGGAACCGCAATGGCTTCTCTGATTTGTCATGGTGAATTAGATGCTAAAGAAGAGCCTTTATTGCGACCTGTATATTTCAGACCCATAATGAAACCTGATCGGGACGGTTTTGTCAACAGGGAAATAATTCCAAAAGAATATTTTTGGCAAGACCTTATTGAGCGTTCTGTGCGCAGGATATTTGAAGGAGATGGAACAGAAAAAGCAGCTGCACCAACAGTGAAAATTATTAATCTCTCAATTGGTGATCCTTCAAGGATGTTTTTTAATCAATTAAGCTCATGCGCCAAATTACTTGATTGGCTATCAGAAAAATATCAAGTGCTTTTTTGCGTAAGTGCGGGGAATATTACCACTGATCTTGATCTTGAAAAGAGTGAAACAGATATTAAATTGCTTAATGATGATGAGTTATTAAAACATACCATGCAGAAAATTCAGGACGATATTCGTAACCGCAAGCTATTTGCTCCGGCTGATTCCATTAATGCGATAACTATAGGAGCCATTCATACGGATAGATCAGTTATTACAAATTTAGGAAACAGGATAGATATTTTACCCATCCAAATATTGCCCTCTCCTGTTTCGGCTCATGGGCACGGTTTTAGAAATTCCATAAAACCAGAACTATATTTTCCTGGCGGGCGGCAATTGTATGATTATGATTATGCTAATAAAAGATATAAAGTTTCAGATTCTGGTGAAGCCCCTGGACAATCTGTAGCAACTACACATGGAACTTCTGGACAAAGGAACCGTTGTGTCTATGCCAGAGGGACAAGTAATGCAGCAGCTTTAGCAACTCGTGGGGCAGCTCAAATATTTGAGGTATTGAATGGATTAAATATATCCGATGAGGAAAACATAGCAGCTCTATTAAAGACTTTGCTTATACATAGTGCTTCATGGGGAAATAGTGATAGCATTTTGGAGGAGTATTTAAAAAACCAGGATAATTTGCACAATATTAGAAAGGTTGTATCTCGCTATATTGGTTATGGTTTTCCTAACATTAATCGTGTGCTTGAATGTACTGCGCAAAGGGCAACAGCTATTGGTTATGGAAAGATAAAAAAGGACAAAAAACACGATTTTAGATTTCCTTTGCCCCCAGGTATTAGTGGAACAAATGAAATGAGGCGACTAACCATAACTCTCGCCTGGTTCAGTCCTATTAATGCGGATAGCCGAAAGTTCAGAAAAGCAAACCTTTCCATTGACCCGCCAAAAGATATAATAGGTGTAGATAGACAAAATGCAGATTGGCAACAGGTTAAAAACGGAACTGTTCAACATGAAGTCTTAGAAGGGAGTAAGGTTAGCTTTTTTGAGGACGGAGATGCTTTAATAATTTCAGTTGTATGTAGGGAAGATGCCGGTAATCTTGACGAAACCGTTAATTATGGACTTGCTGTAACTTTGGAAGTAGCAGAAGGTGTAGAAATTTCTGTTTACGAAGAGATTGCGGAAAGGATTCGTATTGAAGTGCCTGTTGAGGAGTCTGCCTAATGAAACTCCATTTTGACCCCAATCAACAATTCCAAATTGACGCCGTCAATTCCATTGTCGGTATATTTGAAGGTCAGCCGCTTAACCGGAGCGACTTCAGTTTTTCTATAGATAATGAAGGTTATCTTTTTGAGGAAGGCAGTATCGGCAACCGTCTTATTCTCAGCGAAGAACAGCTGTTGAAAAATGTGCGGGCTGTTCAGGAGAAGAATGAAATTTCCATCTCAGACAAATTGGCCGGTTAACGAATTTGAGGATGTGAAGTACAAACAGGTGGTCACTGTTGGAGAATTGGATTAATACCAAATTGCAATCAAAGGTATATTGTAAGCGTTCAAGTCCAGGTAAAGGTAAAATGGAAGAAAGTCTTTATATAAAATGGAATTATGACCAAACAATGGTATCTGCGGTGGGAAATAAAGCCGCAAAATTAGGGCAACTCAAGGAAATGGGTATAAAAGTCCCGGCAGGATTTGCTATAACCCAAAAAGCATTCATGGATTTTCTAATCTATAATGGGATTTATAGCAAAATTAAGGCACAACTTTCAAACCTTTCTGGTGAACTGGAAACTGTCAAATTTAGGAGTCAGGGGTTGAGGGAACTCTTTGATGAGGCTGAGATGCCCAATAAAATGAGCAACGAGATGACTGATGCCTGCCGCCAACTCGGTTTGCTATTTAAGAAAAAAATTCTGTTTGCGGTCAGGTCTTCTTCTATCATAGAAGACTTGGAGCAGGCAAGTTTTGCCGGGCTTTATGATACCTTCCTTAATGTCCACCCGGGGACGGAACTATTTGAAAGTATTAAGAAATGTTGGCAAAGCGCCTTTAGCCTTCGGTCACTGACCTATTTAAAAAAACTGGGCATGCCAACCAATGACCCTCAGGATATGGCTATGGGGATTATCATTCAACAACAGATTATTTTAGAATTTGCTGGGGTAATGTTTACTGTGAACCCGGTAAATGGAGACGCCTCTAAAATCTTGATTGAATATTCAACGAGCAGCGAAAAACCTGTGGTCTCTGGCGAATCTACACCCAACTCTATATTGATTGATAAGGTAACTGCCCAGATTGATAAAAGGGGTCAAGGGGTGTTTGATAAAGAACATATCGATTGTTTGACATCAATCGGAACAAGGATTGAAGAACATTTTGGCTGCTATCAGGATATTGAATGGGCAATAGATAGGGATTCTGGTGAGGTTGTTATCCTTCAGGCAAGACCTGAAAGCGTATGGAATATCAGGCATCAAAAACCATTCCATCAGGATGGTCAGACTGTTTTTAACTTTATTCCAGAGGTAAGGATTTAAAGGTGAAAAAGATGTTTGAAACTATTTTTGATAAGGCTAAGGTATATTACCAGTCTGAGCTTGACCTTAACCATATGAAGATTGCTCTAAAAATGGCTGAAGAATTGACTCTTAAAGAGGGTGGGAATAAGAAAATAATCATACCAGCTATTATTATGCATGACATGGGCTGGCAAATCTTTTCAGAAGAGGAGAAATTCAGAATAAGAGGGGTTGGCGGGAGATTAGAGAATGTCCAATTAAGACATAAACATGAGGTGGAAGGTGCTGTATTAGCTGAGAAGATCCTTTCTGAGATAAATTATCCAGAACAAGAAAAGGCATTGATTGTCCAGATTATAATCGGACATGATACAAGAACATGGCCCCTTTCCCATGAGGATATGATTGTTAAGGATGCAGATAAACTGTCAAGATATTACCCTGAACATATTGACCAATGGTCTATCAAGTTTAAGAAAAATCCCAAAGACTGGCTCGACTACCTTAACTCTCAAATAGAAAAATGGCTGTTTACTGATACTGCTAAATTTATGGCCAGAAGATATATCTTGCAAAAAAAATTGGGCATCTTGAACTCTGCGTTTGAAAAAGGCTTAAGTAGCACATTCTATAATTTCCTTATTAGATTAGAATGTGAAATAGCTAAATTGGTTGAAGAACATCTGAGAAAGATAATCATATTGGCTGCCAAGGAAAAGGCTTATGACGTTAAGAAAATGATAGAGTTATACTTAGCTGATCTATCATCTGTTGATGTTTATGAGCTGCAGAAGGATGAAGAATTCTGCTCTATTGCCACCCAAATGGTTGGTGAAAAGGGCTACATTGGTATAATAGATATAGAATCTCATAGGATTGTCTTTCATCAGGATAAAAGGCTTCTGAATTTATCCGAAGAAGAGCTTGAGGTATATAGACCCTCTGAATATTTACATGGATTCTGGGAGTGGCATGAGCGAGCCATTCAGGGTGAAGAATTCTATTCCTACTATCAAGGGATGAATATAAATAAAGAGGTAGTGGATAAGTTTCAGTATGTAGTCCCTTTGAATATGAAAAATATTAGATGGGCAATAGTAGTTACAGCAGATTATGACGATTTCTTTAAACCCATTGACATCTTAAATCAGAAGATTGTCCAGTCTACTAATGAGGTTCTATCTCAGATTGGCATATTTAGTCATCTGCTTGAGGAACGAACCAAAAAACTTGAGGCAGAGGTTATCGAACGAAAGCAGGCAGAGGAAGAGCTCAAAGTAGCACAAAATAAATTGATTCAATCAGAAAGATTAGCTGCTACTGCCCAGATCGCCTCTGAGGTTGCTCATGAAATCAGGAATCCATTGGCAGTAATTAAGGCTGGACTTTTTTATCTGAATGAGACAATCCCTAAAAAAGATGATTCTGAGGATGCTATATTCAAGATGTATGCAGCTGTGGATAGAGCCAGCTCTTATCTCAGTGAACTGTTGAACTTTTCAAAAGCGTTAGTGATTAACCTGCTTCATGTTAATATCAATGAGATCATTGAGCAGGTTATAAAAGAGATACCTTATAAAACATTATTCTCAGAGGTAGCGATAATCAAGGGTTTTGCCTCTGATTTGCCATTACTAAATGCTGACCCAGAAAGGTTAAAACAGGTCTTTGTTAATATCATAAAGAACGCTGCCGAGTCTATGGTTGAGGTCGAAAACAAGAGGCTGGAGATAAAGACTCAACAAGAAGAAAATAAGATTAAAATAACTATCGCTGATACTGGTAAGGGAATATCCGAAGAAAACCTCAAGCACATCTTTGACCCATTCTTTACTACCAAAGGTAAAGGAACAGGATTAGGGTTGGCTGTGTGCCATAGGTTTATAGATGCACATAAAGGTGAAATCAGGGTAGAAAGTAAGGTTGGCGAAGGAACAACATTTATCATCAAGCTTCCCATCTAAATCCTACAATTGCACCTGATAGCAAGTTTTGCTGGTTTTATTCACGGTTACAGGCATTGTTAGAATAAAATTTATTTGACATTTGGAGTTATTTCTGGTATACTTTGTTTAGTTTCAATAATTATATTAGGAGGTAAACGATTATGGGAAGATTACTTTTTGTATTATTTGTGCTTGGCATGGCAACGATCAGTCATGCTGCCATGGATGTTACGTTGAGCAATGTTACAGACTCTGCAACAACACTTGCCTGTATTGATGAGGCCACAGGAACATGTCAGGTAAAATATGGATTATCTGTAGGCTCTCTGACCTTGAGTGCTTATGATGTTCGTGGAAGCAAGACAGTGAGTCAAATTCATTATGTTTCTCTAAGCAGCCTGACCCCTGTTACCACATATTACTATCAATTGCTTTGCAATAATAAACCATGCCATGAGGGAACATTTACTACTATGGGTGCTATTATTCCATCTGGTAGTTATCTTGCCTATGGCAAAGTGGTTAATGGTCGTAAACCTGCTGCAAGCTGCATGGTATCCCTCTGGCTTGAGGATGGAGACAATAATAGCACAAATAGCACAAACAATAAATCTCATCTGGCTTCATGCCTGACAGATGAGAATGGATATTGGTTCTACGATCTGGTAAATTTGCGAACCCAGGATGGCAAGAAACTGTTTGATTTCTCAAAGCAGGGTGATCTGCTCTATTTAGATGTCTATGCTGAAGATGGAACAAAACTTAAGACACGAGTGAATACTGGTGATTGTATGCCGGCAAGGGATATGTATTTGAAATAGGGTGTTAAATAGCTGATGGAGATTTATCACTTAAATAGAGGAAACTAAATGGATTTGACTTTTGAGTGGAATGAAGAAAAAGCCAAAGAGAATCTTAAAAAACACAAGGTCAGCTTTAAAGAAGCAAAGACAATTTTCAATGATCCGTTTTTAATGACATTTCCTGATTCAGAACATTCTGAGGATGAACAACGATATATCAACATTGGCAGTTCTTCAAAAGGACAGGTTTTGGTTGTTATTCATACAGAGCGAGAACCAAATATTAGAATTATTTGTTGCCGTAAAGCAACTACAAAAGAAATGGTGGTGTATGAAGAAAGAGCTTTCTAAACAAGTAAGTGTAGATAATGACGACATGCGTCCCGAATATGATTTCAAAAGTATGGCTGGTGGCGTTCGAGGCAAGTATTGTAGAGCATATCGTGAAGGACATACGGTAAAGATCCACAAGTTTGATGGAACAACACTTGTACAGCATTTCAAAGTTGAAGATGGTGCAGTTATAATTGAACCAGATGTACGGAAATATTTTGCTGACTCGGAGGCCATAAATAATGCTTTGCGTTCTTTGATTGCACTTATACCCAAGAAACACGGGATTGCTGTTAAGACAAAGTGAGAACTACTCAAACAATCGCTGCACCTGACCCGCCTAAGGCAGCAGGTGAGCTTTGTCGTTATGTTGTCTCTACATATCCAGAGGTGATGGAATGCTGTTTATTAGAATGATGCTTCTTCTTGTTAGCTTGTTCCTGATAACCCCTGCCTTTGCTAATCAGCCAAAGGAGATAAGGCAGACCAATATTACATCCAATCAATTTGCCATCTCATGGACCACCGATACTCCTGGAACAGCCGCTATTCTTTATGGCCCTGGCACAAACAGCATCAATCTTTTGGCTGTAGACGGCAGTTTATCCACTACCCACCATATTCAGGTTGAAAACGGACTATCTCAAAATACCACATATTATTATGACATCATCTCCGGCGGGACTACCTACAATAATGCAGGATCCTTAACTACTGGTCCATACATTGCATACTCAGGAAGCGATTTTGTGCATGGTCGAGTATACAAGGCAGATGGTATTACCGCAGCTAATAGGGCAATAGTATATGTTCGAATCAATAAACTTGATGGCAAGGGTTCTGTCGGCAGCTCTTCAGAATGGTCAAAGGTTGTTGGTCAAGACGGCTCATGGGACATTGATTTAATTAATGTCAGGACAAATGATCTCTCCAGCCTTTTTGACTACTCCCCATCTGGCGACAGCCTTTCCATCTTTGTTCAGGGCGGCATAGATGGCACAGGCAGGCTGATTACAAATATAGCCAATGCTTCACCCTGCCAGAGCATCATAATATCAACCGATACCACTGCCCCAGCCAAAATAACAAACCTTTCAGGAACGAGTAGTGGACAAACATCTGTTATCCTTACATGGTCATCCCCTGGTGATGATGGGAACATTGGCGCAGCCAAAGGGTATGAGATTCGATATGCCCAAACACCTATTATTACAGACAATGACTGGCTGCAGGCATTTATTGCTTCAGGTGCACCTGCACCAAAATCAGTCGGCACAAATCAACAATGTATAGTATCAAACCTTATGTCAGGGACAGGTTATTCCTTTGCCATAAAAGCATATGATGAAGTGCCAAACTGGTCTGAAATATCAAATACTGCTGCTGCCACTACCCTTGTGCCAAGCACAGCAACCCTCAAGTGGCTGAATAAGCCGAACTTTATAGGAGATGGGCTTCGTACCGAGATGGGTACAGGCGGCATGAACATTGTCTATCAGGTAGTATATACTGATGCAGATAGCAAGCCGCCAACTCTTGGTTATCCAAAGGTTAGAATTTATCGGGAAGGGGTGGTTCTTGAGAGCATCAATACCATGCTGTATGCCTCAGGCAGTCCTGTGAGTGGGACAGTGTATAGCTTTTCCAAACAGTTTGCTCAACCAGGGACATATACCTATGAGTTTGATGGTGGAAATGCTATGGGTGATGCTCATCTCTGCCTGAAGAATGGGCCGATTATCCTTGAATCCTTGCCTGACCATCAGGAAACCAATGTTACAGATACAAGCTTTGCGGTTTCATGGTCAACCATGGATGCTGCCTCAGCTCAGATAATCTATGGTACCGGAGCCAGCAGTCTGAACGCTACTGCAACAGAGATATCTGCAGGTGGAGAGAAAAATGTCCATCAGGTTACAATTGATGGGCTTATAAAGGAAACAACCTATTACTATGATACAGGTGACCATAACATAAGGACAATAAAAACTAGCACCCCTGTCATCCCAGATGGCAGTGATTTGATATATGGCAACCAGGTATATAAACAGGGTGGGACGCTGTCTGTATCAGATGCTGTAGTTTATGCCATACTACGAGATGGTGATGGCAAACAGACTCCTGGAGTTTCAGCCATTGGCTCTACAAGGGTGGATACAAGTGGCAAATGGTCAATGGATCTGGCTAATTTCAGGAATGTTTCGCTATCACAGCAATTTATACACTCACCCAACAAAGCTTACCCAGATAACCTGGATTATTTGCATATCTGGATAAATGGTGCGAGTGATGGATTGGCAAGCCAGATATTGATGACTGATGAGGATACACCGGTATGTGCTCTGGAATTGTGCAATGACCATATTCCGCCTGCAACGGTTACTGGCATTGCTCTCCAAACCTCAACCCCTAACTCCATTACCCTGAAATGGACTGCATCAGGTGATGATGGCAATATTGGCAAGGCATCATATTATCACATCAGATATGCAACATCATCAAGCAGGGTTATTGATTATGGAATCGCTACACCTTTAGTATCTGGCAGCACGCAGACTATTATTACCGGGCTTAATCCATCAACAACATACCATTTCATTGTCCAGGCATCAGATGATGTCTGGAATACATCTGCCCCATCGCAGATAATAATGGGGACAACTGCACCACCACTTCAACGCCCGCCAGTATTATCCTGGGCAAGCAAGCCACTAACACCAGGAACAGCCAATGTTTACACGAAATTTACCTACAACGTCAGGTATACAGATGTTGATGGTGATGCACCGTTATCTGGTGAGCCGAAGGTAGTTATCTGTCAGGGTGGTAAGGTAATAAAGACAGTTCCCATGACCTATGCAGCAGGGATATATACCACAGGTGCTACCTATACCTGCTCAACCCTATTGCCAGGGGCTGGGATATATTCCTACAGGTTTGAGGTAACAGGGGCTACCAGCAGCCTGACAGGCAATGGGCCATTGGTGTTTGATATCCCCAGTCATCTTCGGATAACCAATGTTACTCATAAAGGATTTACTGTAAGCTGGAGAACAGCAGTCAAAGGGACAGCCAGTGTATCGTATGGGACAACAACAGCATTCGGCAGCACAGCTACAGACAACGTCCTTCGTGATGTCCATTATGTGACTGTAGCAAACCTTGAGCCAGACACGGTGTATTACTTTGATGCAGCATCTGCTAATGTGAGTGATGATAACCAGGGCAAGCATTATATGGTCAAAACAGGTGCGGCAATTATCAATACCTCTCCTGGTAGTGATTTTGTTACTGGTTGTGTCTATGAACGTAAGGGCATTCCAGCTGAAGGGGCCGTGGTGTATGTAACCGTCATTGATGCAGATGGGCAGGGTTCCCCTGAGCAATCTGCTGCCCTTTCTGTCCTGACAGATGCAAATGGGGCATGGTTTGTGGATACGCTTAACTCCAGAACACGTGATTATTTATCGAAATTTGAGTATTCGAGTAATGATACCATCTACATCGAGACGGATGGTGGGGAAAGGGGAAAGGCAAACAAATCGCTTGATATGATTGTTGGACGTACTCCAGATATTATTCTATATACATGGATTGGTCCTGCGAATAAACTGTTGGTTAAGAATATGACCTATTCATACCCAAACCCGGCAAAGCAGGTTAATGCGATTACCTTTCGCTATTACTTGAATGCAGATGCAGATGTTACCTTAAATCTTTACAACCTTGCCGGAGAGCTTATTCAGACTATTAAGAAAAAGGGTATTGGCTATAATGAGGACAATAAGATCGTGTGGGATATACCAGATATTGCCTCAGATATATACATCTGGCAGTTAGAGGCAATATCTGGTAATTTGCGTGAGAGAATAGTGAAAAAGCTTGTGATTGTGAAGTAATAGGTCTTATAGGACATATAAGACCTATACCCAGAGGATAACAATGACAACAATACTACTCATACTAACAACATTATTCATGTTTAGCACCCCTGTTTTTGCAGCAACCGATACTACCAGTGCCACATTCCTGAAGATTGGGGCAGGGGCAAGGGCTGCTGGTATGGGTGATGCGTTTTGCGGGTTGGCTGATGATGCTTATGCCATGTACTGGAATCCAGCCGGGCTTGGCTTTATCAAGGGCTCAAGGTTTGGGGCAACGCACCTTGAGTGGCTTGCCGGGATAAATCAGGAGCAGGTTGGGTTTGTTCAGCAGATTGGGTCAAAAACAGGCTTTGGGATCAACATCAGCCACTTGATAGCAAATGACTTTGAACGCACGAACAAGGATGGGATTTTTGGCACATTTGGTGCAGCCAATACACTTCTTGGACTCTCAATAGGCAGGCAGATTGGCAATAAATTTTCACTCGGGTTAAACATGAAATATATCCACCTATCTATGGATGATACAGGAGCTGCTGCTTATGGCGTGGACACAGGGATGTTGTGGCAAATATCCAGAAGATTGCGGTTTGGCTTAAATGTTCAAAATATTGGCTCAGAGGTAAAATTTATTGAGAATAGTTATCCACTGCCATTCAATATCAAGGCAGGGCTTAACTACTCTCTTGGCGGGCTGAATATCAACATAGATGCTAATAAGACTCAAGGATTAGAGACAAATGTTCATGCTGGTTGTGAATACCTGCTGGCACACACACTTGCTTTGCGTGCAGGGATAAAAAATGAGGTAACATCAGATAAACATGGGAAATCATCAGGAATGACTACAGGTATTACCGCTGGAATGGGGCTGAAGCTTGGCGGATTTCAGCTGGATTACGCATATGTTCCATATGGATCATTGGATATGACCCATCGGGTGTCATTGTCTGTAAGACGAATGCCTCATGTCCCCTCATCATCAGAACTGCCGCAGATAGTGACAAAAGAGACAGAAGGGACGAAAGGGACAGAAACATTGCCAGAAGTAACGATTCAAGAACATGCTGAGCCAGAAACCAAAACAACAGTTGGGAGTGCTACCATAAAGGGAAAGCCTGCTGAGGTAAAGCCTGCTGAGGAGATTAAAGAAAAGTTTGAACGACAGAAAGATGGACGAATTATCCTGCCATCGTTTGACATCAGGTTCGATACAGGCCATGCCCTGATAAATGCAGAGCTTTATAAACAATTAGATGCCCTGGCAGAATTTTTGAACCAGTATCCTCAAATAAGGATACGGATTGAGGGACACACAGATAATCGAGCGATTGATACGCCAGTCTTCCATTCCAATCAAGAGCTTTCTGAAGCAAGAGCAAAGACCATCTACTGGTATCTTGTCCAGAAAGGGATCCCGTCAGAACGGCTGGAAATAAAGGGATATGCAGACACCAAACCAATTACCTCTAACGATACACCAGAAGGTCAGTCTAAGAATCGAAGGGTAGAGGTTGTTATTCTGGAATCGTCACTTCGACAGGCTCAGTAACCACGCCTTATTAACACAGGCAAATCTTACCCGTGTTGAAAGGCGAGGACAAGGAGGGAGCCCCTCTGTCACCTCGCAGCTACAAAGCATATCAATGGCCATATCAGACATAGTTATCACGCTTGCTATTAAATGCAACCCCCGCCCCCATTGTTAAGCCCTGTCCCTTTTTTTTAAGAGGGAAGACAGTGGTGCGTGAAAGCGAGAACTTAGATGGGTTGCGTTTCACTCCACCCATCCTACATCAGAGACATGCTAACGGTGGCAAAAAACTTGAACAAGTATAAAAAAAATATTTATGTATAAAATTTTTTAATTTGACATATGGTAATTTTCATGGTATCATTATAAGACTAATTTTAAGGTGGCTAACTATGACATTAGAAGTAAAGGAGACAAGCATATTGCTTTCGCCAGAAGAGATTATGCAGATGATGAGTATTTGCGAGGATGAGGATACGGATGCAGCCATGTTGTTTCTGGAACAGCTGATGAATAGGGTGAAAAAGACTCAGGAAGGGTTCAGGTCTTTGTATCAACGGGGCGGACATATGGGGGCAGCAAGGTTTTGAGTGTTAGGTAAAGACGCAAGATGTTGCGTCTCTACTTTTTATTGGAAAATGGCAGGGACAAGCCCTGCAGCTACATAATTAAAAGGAGGAAATGTGTATGTCAAAATTGGTTGCACCACATGGTGGTGGTAAGCTTAAGCCATTGTTACTTCATGGTGATGAGCTCAAGGCAGAACGAGAAAAGGCTAAGGGACTGACTCAGATAAAGATGGGTTCAAGGGAAACATCTGACTTAATCATGCTGGGTATTGGTGCTTTTACGCCATTGGAAGGGTTCATGGGGTATGAAGACTGGAAGGGTGTTTGCGAGAATATGACCCTGTCTACTGGTGTTTTCTGGCCAATCCCGATTACCCTGTCAACTACTAAGGGACAGGCAGACAGCTTATCAATTGGCGAAGAGATTGCCTTGATTGATGAAGAAACAGCTGAATTAATGGGGACCATGAAGATAACCGAAAAATATTCCATTGATAAGGAATATGAATGCAAACAGGTGTTTAGAACAAATGATATCGAACATCCAGGTGTGCAAAAGGTTATGTCTCAGGAAGAGGTAAACCTTGCCGGAACAGTAAAGGTATTGAATGAGCTTCATTATCCAGAGGAGTTTGGTGCTAAGTATATGCGTCCAGAACAGACCCGAGCAGTTTTCCAGGAAAAAGGCTGGAGCTCAGTGGCTGCATTGCAATTGCGAAACCCGATGCATCGTGCCCATGAGCACCTGGCAAAGATAGCTATTGAGATTTGCGATGGGCTACTTATCCACCAATTGGTTGGCAAACTCAAAGAAGGGGATATCCCTGCTGATGTTAGGGTAAGGGCAATTGACCGTTTGGTTGAGGGATATTTTGTTAAAGATACCTGTATTCAGGGTGTTTACCCCATGGAGATGAGATATGCAGGTCCTCGTGAGGCATTGCTTCATGCTGTTTTTAGACAGAACTATGGCTGCAGCTATCTGTTGATCGGAAGGGATCATGCAGGTGTAGGCAACTATTATGGCCCATACGATGCTCAGCGAATCTTTGACGAGATACCGGCTGATGCCCTCTTGATTAAGCCGCTTAAGATTGATATGACCTTCTATTGCCTTAAGTGCGATGGCATGGCCTCTACCAAGACATGCCCTCATGATGTGAACGATAGGGTAAACCTGAGCGGAACAATGCTGAGAAAGATGTTGTCTGAGGATCAGCCGCTCCCAGATCACTTCAGCAGACCTGAGGTAGCAGAGGTATTGAAGGAGTATTATGCAGCATTAGACCAAAAGGTTGAGATTAAGCTGCATAAGCATGCACTTGGACAGAAGTAGTAATAAATAGATTGTAGACTGTTAGGGAGGGAAAGTGATAACCTAACAGCCTTCAGCCTAAACACCTTACAAAGGAGGTGGGTTAAAAACAAGAGGATAGAAAAAGTTGATTTGTTATTAAATAAAGGAGGTTTCGTATGCCAAGTTTTGTAATTGCAGAAAAATGTGATGGCTGCAAGGGACAGGATAAGACTGCATGTCAGTATATTTGTCCAAATGATTTGATGAGATTGAACGAGGAAAAGACCAAGGGATTTAACCAGGAGCCTGAGCAGTGCTGGGAGTGTTATTCTTGTGCCAAGATATGTCCTCAGCAGGCAGTAGAGATTAGGGCTTATGCAGACATTGTCCCGCTGGGTGGAAAGGTTCTTCCAATGAGAGGAACAGATTCCATTATGTGGACAATACAGTTCAGAGATGGTAGTATAAAGAGGTTTAAGTTTCCTATACGGACAACAGCAGAAGGCTCTATCAAGCCTTATGAAGGGACACCCCAGCCAACAGAGGCTGACCTTAAGACAAATAATCTCTTTACCGAAATAGGAAAAACACTTCCTACAATAGCATAGGATGAAAGAGGTTTTGGAAGAGGTTGGAAGAGGTTAAAAAAAAGCTAAAATTACTTAAGAGGAGGAAATAGATGTCTGTTGTAACTGCAGAGAATTCACATTTTTGTAAAGATCCGCAAATAGTCCAGATAGAGACAGATCTTTTGATTATTGGTGGCGGTATGGCTGCCTGTGGTGCCGCATATGAGGCAAAGAAATGGGCTCCAGAGGGTATGAAGATTACATTGGTAGATAAAGCAGCTATGGAAAGAAGCGGTGCTGTTGCCCAGGGACTTTCAGCTATTAATACCTATCTTGGTCAAAATACACCTGAAGATTATGTTCGCATGGTTTCAAACGATTTAATGGGTGTGGTCCGTGATGACCTTATCTATGATGTTGGTAGACATGTGGACGATAGTGTTCATAAATTTGAGGAATGGGGACTGCCTATATGGAAACAACATGGAGATGAAGATAAAACACTCGAGCAGGGTGGACAACCTGTTAGATCTGGTAAATGGCAGGTCATGATCAATGGTGAGTCATATAAAACCATTGTGGCTGAATCGGCTAAGACATCCATTGGTATGGATAATATCTATGAAAGGGTGTTTATTGTTAAGCTGTTGCTGGATGAAAAACAAGAAAACAGAATAGCTGGTGCAGTCGGATTTAGCGTCCGAGAAAACAAAATTTATATCTTCAAGGCAAAGGCTATCATGATGGCCTGCGGCGGTGCGGTCAATATCTTCAGACCAAGACAGTCAACCGGTGAGGGTATGGGCAGGGCATGGTATCCTGTTTGGAATGCAGGCTCTACCTACACTATGGCTGCACAGGTTGGTGCTGAGTTGACCATGATGGAAAACCGCTTTGTGCCAGCAAGATTTAAGGATGGGGCAGGTCCGGTTGGTGCATGGTTCTTGCTGTTTAAGGCAAAGGCAGTCAATTCACTTGGTGAGGATTATTGCGTAAAGAATGCAGCCATGCTTCAGGATTATCTGCCTTATGGTAATTCTAAGGTTACTCCAACATGTTTAAGAAATCACCAGATGCTTAAAGAAATACGTGAAGGTAGAGGTCCTATTTACATGGATACACCTACTGCCATGAAAAACCTCTTTGAGTCATATGGTAATGATAAAAAGAAATGCAAGGAGCTTGAGTCAGAGGCATGGGAAGACTTCCTTGATATGTGCGTTGGTCAGGCAGGCTTCTGGGCTGGAATGAATATTGCCCCTGAGTTAAAGGGATCAGAGCTTATGCCAACTGAGCCATATCTGCTTGGTTCTCACTCTGGTTGCTGCGGTCTATGGGTAAGCGGACCAGATGATGTTTCTCCAGCTGAATGGCACTGGGGTTATAACCGTATGACAACCGTTAACGGCTTGTTTACTGCTGGTGATGGTGTGGGTGCATCAGGTCATAAGTTCTCATCAGGCTCACATGCTGAGGGAAGGCTTGCCGCCAAGTCAGCGGTCAAGTTTATTCTTGATAACAACACCAATCCAACAATTACTCAGGATCCTAAGGTATTGGCTGATGAGATATATCTGCCATTCCACAACTATGAAACACATAAGGGATATTCGGTTGACCCGGAGATTAATCCAAACTATATTAAGCCAAAGATGCTGCTCTTCAGGCTTAATAAGATCATGGATGAATACGGTGGCGGCTGTGGAACATCTTATGTTACTGGTGGGAAAATGTTGGAGAAGGCATTGGAGCTTCTTGATATTCTTAAGGAAGACGCTACGAAGCTGGCAGCCAGAGATCTTCATGAATTAATGAGATGCTGGGAGAATTACCATCGTATCTGGACCGCAGAGGCACATTTGCGGCATATCGTGTTCCGTCAGGAATCAAGATACCCTGGATTCTATTACAGATCTGACTTTAACCTGATTGATGATGCTAACTGGAAGTGCTTTGTCAATTCTAAGGTGGATCCAAAGACACATCAGTGGACAATGATGAAAAAGGCACATAAGGATTTGGTGTCTAAGTAAGTGATTGTCCGGTAATCGGTTGCAGGGGTAAGGGATTATCTCTTGCCCCTGCTTGTTTTTTGGATGGTGTCTGAAATTAGCTAAAAGTTTGCCACAAAGGCACTAAGATGCACAAAGAAAATTTTAAAGCACTCATTAAAGATAGAATGAAAAAAATGAAACGGATAATTTTATAAGATATATCTTAGAGAACCTTTGTGTCTTAGTGCCTTTGTGGCAGAAATTATCCGGCAACTAACAAGCTAAGCTATTCTCAGACACCACCGTTTTTTGTAATGAATTTAGTTATTTTTGGACACTACTGAAAATCGAATGTAATCAGTCGGTCATTGGTATAGAACGGTGGACAACCACAATCTCCTCATGAAGGAGGAAAATATAATCATATGAAATACAAGGTAAATTTCAAAAAAACTGATGAAGGTTATGCTGTATGGGTGCCTGGTCTTCCAGGTTGTTGGTCACAGGGAAAAACAGAAGAAGAATCTTTAGAAAATATTAGTGATGCTATACGATCTTATCTGGAAACCGTTGAAGAACTAAACAGAGACAAGGAGACACGGTATGTAGAGGTTAGAGAGGTAAGTTATGCCTAATCTGCCTGGAATAAATCACCATCGAGCTGTAAGAGCTTTGGAAAAAGTAGGTTTTTGGATTGCAAGAGAAGGAAAGCATATAACAATGACTAACGGAGAGCGAATTATTACTATTCCAAGAGCAAATCCAGTTGACGCTTATACAATGGGTGGTATTGTTAAAGATGCAGGTCTTAGTATTGAAGAATTTAAGAAACTTTTATGAATTTGAAAAAGAGGTGAAACAATGGCTAAGGATATTTTAGTAATTGGTGGTGGAATTAGTGGAATAACAGCTGCGGTTGAAGCAGCTGAGACAGGATACAATGTTATCCTGGTTGAGAAGAATCCATATCTTGGCGGCAGGGTTGTCCAGATGAACCGTTATTTTCCAAAGCTTTGTCCACCCTACTGCGGGATGGAGATAAACCTTCGCCGTATTAAAACAAACAACAGGATTAAATATCATACCCTTACAGATGTAGAAAAAATTAGCGGGCAAGATGGGAATTATGAGGTTACACTGCGGACTCAGCCACGGTTTGTTTCGCACAAATGTACTGCTTGTGGAGAATGCGTCAAGGTATGCCCTGCAGAACGTTCGGATGCGTTTAACCTTGGTCTAAACTCCACTAAAGCTATCTATCTTCCTCATCAATTAGCCTTTCCGTATAACTATGTAATTGACGAAAAAGCCTGTGCAAAATGTGGTTCTTGCGTTGATGCCTGTAAGTATGGTGCCATTAACCTTGAGATGCAGGTGGAAACTAAGAAAATCAATGTTGGCTCAATTGTTGTCGCTACCGGCTGGCAGCCGTATGATGCTGCACGAATTGATAACCTTGGCTTTGGCAAATATAAAGATGTGATTACCAATATGATGATGGAACGGCTGGCAGCTCCAAATGGTCCAACTTGTGGCAAGATTCTCAGGCCATCAGACCAGAAGGAGCCGAAACGAGTGGCATTTGTGCAGTGTGCTGGCTCACGTGATGAAAACCATCTGGCATATTGCTCGGCTGTATGCTGTCTGGCATCATTGAAACAGATTACGTATGTGCGTGAAAATATTCCTGATGCTGAAACTTATATGTTCTACATCGATGTCCGAACACCCGGCAAGTATGAGGAATTCTATACAAAGGTCAATTCCGATGAAAAGGTTCACCTGATCAAAGGCAAGGTGGCTTCGGTTGAACAGGATGGTGATGGCTTGATTGTTGTGGCTGAGGATATATTGTCCGGGGTAAAGAGCCGGGTAAATGTTGATTTAGTGGTTCTGGCCTGCGGGATGCAGCCAACAAATGGGTTGTCGGCAAATATTAATCGTGATAAGAATGGGTTTATCAGTCTTGAACAAGGCAAAGGAATTTATGCATCTGGTGTAGCCAAAAAACCACAGGATGTCTCCTCATCTGTTCAGGATGCTACTGGTGCAGCACTGAAGGCTATTCAGAGTAGATAGGTGGTGATAAAATCAATATGGCTTAACATCCTAATTGCTCAGATCGCCAAATTTTGATAGCCAATTTTATCCAATGAGGTGAATGACTGATGGAAAAAGCTGTTTTAACGAGAGAATTAGATAAGATTATCAATATTAGTAAAGATTTTGGTGCGGAAACAGTGCTATTGTTCGGTTCTTGTCTTGATGGGGTTGAATTGGCACAAGATATTGATATAGCAGTAAAAGGAGTTAAACCAGAAAGATTTTTCGAGATGTATGGTAAGATTTTAGGTGCGGTAGATACTGAAATAGACCTGATTCCATTAGAATACGCAAGAGAACATTTTTCTAAACGTATTTTAGAAAAAGGAAGATTAATATATGGAAAAAAAGTATGAGCAATTAGAAGCAGATGTATTAGATGAAATAGATGCAGTAGAACAAGTTTTAAAAGATTTGTCTCTTCTTAAAAATAGGTTGGACTCAGATAAAATAGATAATATCCAAAAAGCAGCTATAGGAACATTCTTACTAAATTTTTATGTAGGGGTAGAAAATATTGTTAAGCGTATAAGTAAAGAATACTATCAAACTATGCCTAAGGGAGACAATTGGCATAAAGAACTTCTTGATTTGTCTCACACTCCACCTCAAGGGAAAAATCCTATTTTTAACCAGGATATTGTAGATAGACTAAACCCATATAGAGGATTTAGGCATGTATTTGTTAGTGGATATGGATTTAAACTACGTCTGGAGTTGATGAGTTCATTAATAAATAATGTTGAATTCCTGTGGGCTGATATAAAGAAGGCTGTTAAGAAATTTTGGGGTAAGTTATGACTCTGTTGATTTAGTCAGTTTTTGCGAGACCATCATTTTTCATAGTGCTTTATACAGACCGAACAACCACATAATGTATGCCTAAGATATTGAGCGGTGGTAAATCAACAGAGTCATATATGAGGAGATTAGATGCAGACATTAAAACAAGAAGCAATACAGGTAATTTCAAAGTTGCCTGATTCTTCCAGTATTGACGATATTATGTATGAACTTTATGTAATTGACAAGATTAAAAGGGGATTAGAATCTGCTGAACGGGGTGAACTAATATCTACAGAAGAGTTGAAAGGAGAAATCCAGTCGTGGTGAAGTGGACAATCCCTGCTAAGGAAGATTTGAAACAGATTCACGATTATATTGCACGAGACTCTAAATTCTATGCGAAAAAAGTATCAGCGGAAATTGTTGAAAGGTCAAAAGAACTAAAAGAGTTCCCTGAAATGGGAAGAATTGTTCCAGAAATAGGAACTCCTGACATTAGAGAGTTGTTTGTCTATTCATATCGACTTGTTTACGAATTGATTCCCAATGGTGTTCAGATTCTTGCAGTAATACATGGTAAACAGAATTTTTTGCATGGGAATTCGGATAAATTAAGAAAGGAATAAGAGGACAACATCGACTAATTTGGCATAAATGAAATTGTCTGAAGACAACACAGAGTAGACCACATGATTCGCTGCTCAGAGATTCTTTTTATGAGATTGGTTGAATTAAGAAGAAAGGAGGTATGCATAAAAGTAGTGTTATTGAAAGAAGTTGCTCTTGATGCTATAAAGCGGTTACCTGATGAATGTAAGTTAGAAGACATAATGTATGAGCTAAACCTTGTTTCACAGGTTTTAGAAGGGCTTAAGGATGCTGAAGATGGAAGGTTAATATCTACAGAAGAACTTCTTAAAAGGGTTGAACAATGGGAAAGATAAAATGGACAGAAAAGGCAAGTAGTCATTTGCAAACAATTTATAATTATATTGCCAAGGATTCTAAAATCTATGCTGCACGGCAATGGAAATAGGAGAAAAAGCGTGGGCTATGTAAAGACAAAAATTGAAATAGAGAATCCTAAAAATCCAAATTTTCCACAAGTGTTGGTTAAGAACATGGTTAATCGCGGAGAAGCGGGTAAGGAGGAAAATAATTTATGCTTACTGATAAGTCTATTAGTGTAGTAATAATTACAGCAATATTTGCAACAATATTTACAACAATACCGTTAGTTATTGGATATTGCACTCAATCTTATCTCTCGCAACGCCAAGAGATTGCTTTAAAAAAGCACAATGAGAAAATAGAACGATATACAAAACTTCTTCAAGCTATGTCTGGATTCTATGGAAAAGGAGTAAAAGAAGATAAAGAAAAATTTTTGGAAGAATATAGGATTGCATGGTTATTTGCGTCTGATGATGTCATCCTTTCGATTAATGAATTTTTTAAAGTTATTGACTCTAAAACTAGGGGTGAGTTTACAGGAGACGAACAGTTGATTGCATTGAGTAAAGTTGTTTGCAATATTCGTAAAGATATTATGAAAAATGAGACAAAGCTATTGCCTGAGAACTTCAAACATACTCAGCCATGAGTATGTTATAGTGCCAAAGTTGGCGAAAGTGAACGACTTAAAAAGGAAAATAGTATGGGAATTCAGATTGATCCACATACTTTAGAAAGAGCAGAGGAGCGAGGGAGAGAGCCGGGGTCAGACCTTGAAAGCAGAATTAACTCGGCAGGAAATTGGTATTCTGAAAGGAAATAATTCGGTAAGCCGAAAAAAGACGGCAGAGTGCATTCAAACAAAACAGGAGAAATAGATGCCATCAATTTCTATGTTCTATGGAATTATCATTTACATATATTTCAAGGACAATAAACAACACAAGAAACCACATATCCATGTCAAGTACCAGGAGCATGAGGTTATCGTTGCTATTCCCGATGGTGAAGTGCTTGAGGGTAGCATTCCAAATTCCAAGATGAAACTCCTCCAAGCATGGATTGAGCTACACAAAGATGAACTACTTGCTGATTGGGAACTTGCTGTATCAGGGCAGCAACCCTATAAGATTGATCCATTGAGGTAAGAAATGAATCCAAGAGTAAAAGAAGTTTTTCCAACTGATAATTACAAACTGATAATAGTTTTTACTAACGGGGAACGAGGCCTTTACGATTGTTCTGATTTATTGAATTTTGGTGTCTTCAATGAATTGAAAGATGAAGGCTATTTCAAGCAGGCAAGAGTCTTGGACGGTACAGTTGCTTGGCCTCATGAGCAAGATATATGCCCTGATACGCTTTATTTGGAGTCAAGGAGAAGATAGGAGAGAAGATAGGGACAGCGACCGTTTGGGTACTTAATAAACTTTAATGTTCCACTTATTAAAGATGGAATAAAACGAATGATTTTATAAGATGTATGTCTTAGTGAACCTTTGTGTCTTAGTGCCTTTGTGGCAGAAATTTTTACCACAAAGGCCCTAAGACACAAAGATGAAAAAAGGAGGAATTTATGGATAAGAAATTAGGTGTATATATCTGTACAGGCTGTGGGATTGGTGATAGCCTTGATATAGAAAAATTGTCAAAGGTAGCTACAAAGGAATATAAAATATCTGTATGCAAAACACATGCCTGCCTTTGTGCAGATGAGGGTGTTGGATTTATTAAGAGTGATTGTGAGGCAGAGGCTGTTACTACAACAATTATTTGTGCCTGCTCACGACGGATACATCAGGATATATTTGACTTTGCAGATAAGGTTGTGGAACGTGTGAACTTACGGGAGCATGTTGTCTGGAGTCAGCCAGCCAATCATGAGGATACTCAGATGATGGCTGAGGACTATCTGCGGATGGGTATTGTTAAGGCTCAAAAGTCGCAAGCCTTAGATCCATATAAGCCTGCAGAAGAGATAAGCAGGGTTGTGCTGGTGGTTGGCGGCGGGGTAGCTGGTATGACTGCAGCCATTGAGGCTGCAAAGGCTGGAACTCAGGTTGTTTTGGTAGAAAAAGAGGCATGTCTTGGCGGCTTCTCAGCAAAATTGCACAAACATTTTCCAGTGAATCCACCTTATGATAGTTTGCAAACACCACCTCATGTGGCGATGATCAAAGAGGTTGAAGTAAACCCAAATATCAATGTCCATACTTCAGCTAAGATTCAGAAGATTGCCGGTGGGCCAGGGCTATTTGATGTAACCATGGAACAAAAGGGCGAGTCATCACAATTTCGTGTTGGAGCAATAGTGTTAGCTGCCGGTTTTGTCCCGTATGATGCCACAAAGCTTGCCCACCTTGGCTTTGGTGCATCGCCAAATGTGATTACTAATGTTCAGATGGAAGAGCTGGCAAAAAAGGGTAAGATTATTAGACCGTCTGATGGTAAAGAGGCAAAGAATGTAGCCTTTATTCAATGTGCCGGCAGTCGTGATGCAAACCATCTGCCATACTGCTCAACATCTTGCTGCATGACCTCATTGAAACAGGCAATCTATGTTCGAGAACAAAATCAGGATACGGCTGCCTACATATTTTACAAGGATATGCGAACTATGGGACAGCATGAGGATTTTTATATTCGTGCCCAGGAGGATGAGGGGATATTCTTAACCAAAGGGGAGGTTGTGGGTGTCAAGGCGATTGCAGGAGATAACTTAGCCGTAACAGTTGAAAATACATTGCTTGGGGAAAATATCCAGATTGAGGCAGATATGGTTGTCCTGGCAACAGGCATGGTGCCGGTTACAGGCATAGAAATGGTAGTTAAAGAGGTAACTATAGATGATGCCTCTTGTGAGCAAGAGCAGTGCAGTCAAGTTTCATCTGCAACACCAGATGAAACTGCTATCATCAAGTCTGACATCCTGAACCTTGAATACAGACAGGGTCCAGAGTTGCCACAGTTGAGATACGGATTCCCTGATTCACACTTTATCTGTTTCCCATACGAGACCAGACGAACAGGGATATATGCAGCTGGCTGTGTTCGTCATCCCATGGATATAGGAGCGTGTATGGATGATGCCTGCGGGGCAGCACTGAAAGCCATTCAGTGTATTGAGCTTACCAGTCATGGCAAGGCTGTTCATCCAAGGGTTGGGGACATGAGCTATCCAGAATTCTTTATGCAAAGATGCACCCAGTGCAAGAGATGCACAGATGAGTGTCCATTTGGAGCGATTAATGAGGATGAAAAATTCAATCCATTGCCAAATCCAACACGGTGCAGAAGGTGCGGGACATGTATGGGAGCCTGTCCGGAAAGGATCATTAGCTTCAAGGACTATTCCATTGATATTATATCATCCATGATGAAGGCAATTAATGTGCCAGAGGAGGATGAGGAAAAACCAAGAGTCCTTGTCTTTATGTGTGAAAACGATGCTGTGCCTGCCCTTGATATGGCTGGTGCAAAACGGCTTTCTCTCAACCCTTATGTTCGGGTTATACCAGTCAGGTGCCTTGGCTCTGTGCACCTTGTCTGGATAACAGATGCCCTGTCCAAGGGGATAGATGGGGTATTGCTGATAGGCTGTAAGCATGGTGATGACTACCAGTGCCATTTTGTCAAGGGAAGTGAACTGGCAAATACTCGATTGAGCAAGGTCAAAGAGACATTAGACAGGCTTCGGCTTGAGTCTGAACGGGTAAAAATGGTGCAGCTGGCAATAAATGAGTATGACCTGCTTCCAGGAATATTCAGTGAGTTTATGGAAACAATGGAAAAGGTTGGACCTAATCCGTTTAAGGGATTTTAAGGTAATGCAAGCATCTTGCTTGCGTTTCTGATATCCCTCAATCTGGAAGAAGTAATTGCATGGTAAATATCAACAAGGAGGCGTAACAGAAAAATGGCAAATGTAATCAAGCCAGACATAAGTGTAGTCAAGGAAATAATCTCATCTGGTGGCGAGTCGCTGAAAAAATGCTATCAGTGTGCCACATGCTCGGTAGTGTGTAATCTATCACCAGATGACAACCCATTTCCAAGGAAGGAGATGATTAATGCCCAGTGGGGGCTAAAGGATAGATTGGTCAGCGACCCAAATATCTGGCTCTGTCACCAATGCAGTGATTGCACAGCTTACTGTCCGAGAGGGGCAAAGCCTGGCGAGGTGATAGGTGCTGTCCGAAAAATGACCATTGCCCATTATGCTGTGCCCGGGTTCTTAGCCAAAATGGTTGGCAATATAAAATATTTGCCTTTGCTCATTGCCTTTCCGGTGCTGTTTCTTCTGGCTGTGCTTGGAGCTACTGGACATCTGCATATTCCAGATGGGGAGATAGTTTTTGGACACTTGATGCCTCATACACTTATTGACATGGTTTTTGTTCCTGTAGCCATGTTTGCTGCTCTGGTATTTGCTGTGGGGGTATTACGGTTCTGGAAGGATATTCATGGTCAATGCAAATGCAGCCTTGCATCTTTAATTCCAGCTATTATCTCTGTCAAGCTGGATATTCTGGCACACAACAAATTTAGAAAATGCGAGGTAAACAAGGGAAGGGCATTGGCTCATATGGGTGTATTCTATGGATTTATTGGGTTAGCGATAACGACTGCATTAGCCGTATTTTGCCTGTATATACTGGGTCAGCATTCACCCTATCCTCAATTATCACCACTAAAAATAATTGGGAATATCAGTGCTATAGCACTGCTGGCAGGCATTACCTTAGTCGTCATCAATCGGCTCAGGGTCAAGGCACAGGCAGGCATAGGCAGTTATTTTGATTGGCTATTCATTGGTGTTATCTATACCGTAGTATTGTCCGGCATACTTGCTGAGGTAACAAGACTGATGGATATAGCCATGCTTGCCTATCCAATCTATTTCGTTCACCTTGTTTCCGTGTTCTTCCTCTTTTTCTATGCCCCTTATTCCAAACTGGCTCATATGGTCTATAGATCCATAGCCCTGGTTTATGCTAAGAAGAATGAGAAAAAGGATAACCCTTTCAGTGTGTAACGAATGGAAAAAGGGAAATAGGGGAAAATGAAAAAAAGAATCTATGGAATAATTAGATTTCCCCTTTTTCCATCTTTTCCCTTTTCCCTTATTTACACCTGAACATTTACCAAATGGAATGATGCACTATGGGCAAAATAATAGAGATTCCGTTTTCAGAAAATTTGATAAGGTGGACTGCCAATCGATTGATGGAACAAGACAGCCTTGATTTTTCATCAAATGCGGTTATATTCAGTCATCATCGGCCAGGTCATTATCTTCACAAGTCAATGGCTGAATCACTGAAACATTCATTTTTCCCACCACAGATATTTTCAATGGATAATTTCATGTTGTCCCTGAGTGTCGCAGCACGGACAGCCGTTGACAGGCTGAAAGGGCTGGAAGCCTGTTCTACTGATATTGTAAAGCCTATTGACAGTATTTATCTGCTTTTTCAGGTAGTATGCCGTCTTCCAGATAATCCATGGAAAAACCTCTCATTGAACCAGTTTATCCCCTGGGGTTTAAAGATAGCACAGGTAATAAGTGAATTGGACATTGAGATGATAAGCGATAGCGAGCTTCATAGCATTGAGCTGAGGGAAGACCTTCAAGCAGAGACATGGGGAAATATCAGTAATCATCTTTCACAAATCAGGAGAGAATATCACTCTATTCTGAAAAACCTTAACCTGACAACAAGGGCTTTAACCTATTGTTTCGCAGCCAATAATATACAGCACATTGATTTGAGCTTGTTTAAACATATCTATTTTGTTGGACTGTTTGCTATGACTAAATCTGAGAAAATGGTTGTGCAACATCTTCTGAGACAGGCAGAGGCTACTATTATTAGACAAGGTGATGGCAGGGAATGGACACCATTTAAGGAAATGGATAAGTGGGCTGAAAGGGAAGAGATAGAAGAGATACGAGATGATAGTTATGCTCCTATAGACAATTGCCAGGGTGATTCTCCAGAGATATTCCTTTATAGTGCGTTTAATACCCATTCTGAAGTAGTGGCATTGAGAGATGTGTTGATGGATGAAGCAGCACCCTTGAGAGATATTGAACACTTGCTTTGTTCCTCTGCCATTGTCTTGCCTTGTTCTGAAACAGTCATCCCGCTTCTTTCTGAGGTAATGACTGCCCTGCCAGTAGATTATAATATCAGTCTGGGCTATCCAATCATAAGAACACCCGTGTCCGCCCTTCTGAATGTATTTGTTGGACTTTATAAGAATAAGAAGGGGACTACTTATTATATTGAGGATTATCTTAACCTATTGATGCACCCATACATCAAAAACATCCATGACTCAACCCAGACAAGGATACTTGTCCATGCTGTAGAGAGTGTACTTCTGGATGAGAAAAAAAGGTTTATAAGCATGAATGAGCTTGAACAGGATTCAAGGATATTTGAGACTGCCTCCAGGCTAAGCCCATCAATGTCTCCCTTAGAATTTAGGGAGATATTGACAAACATCCACAACCTTTTTATAAAAGGGATGGATAGGCTGCAAACACTGGGGCAGATGGCAGGCTTTTTTGAGGATGTTCTTACCTTCCTGCTCAAGAATAGCCCTGCTCCGCACTATCCATTTTCAAGCGAATTCTTTCATAAGTTTTTTGCCTTTATTGATGAGATTAAGACTTCCATGATCAGCAGTCAATGCTTTGAAAATACCATTGATCTGCTGGAGGTATTTCTTCATCTGATAAAGGATGAACAAGTCTATTTTGAGGGGAGTCCGATTAAGGGATTACAGATATTGGGGATGTTAGAAACACGATCTTTAAATTTTGACAGGATTTTTATCATGGATGTAAATGAGAATGTCTTGCCCAGCATCGAGCCATCCTGTCCACTTCTACCCCTGCCAGTAAGACAAGCCTTAAATATGCCTACCTATTATCAACGGGAGGAAATATCTAAATATCACTTTCGACACCTTGTGGCTTCATCAGGAGAGGTCCATATCATCTATCAGGAAACAGAAAAAATGCGTAGAAGCAGGTTTGTTGAGGAATTGGTCTGGGAAAAGGAGAAAAGCTGCGGAAAGCTAAATGCCCTTGAAACAAAACCTGTCACCATAAATATCTCCCTTGCTCCCTCACATAGTCTTACAATACACAAGACACCTGAGATAGTTGATGTCCTGCAGACCATGAAATTTTCTCCAAGCAGTATGGACACATACATTCAGTGCCCGGCTAAATTTTACTTTTCAAATGTATTAAGGCTTAAAGAAAAAAAAGATATAGCTGATGATATTGATGCAGCTGATGCAGGAACCATCCTGCATCGTGTTATGGAGATTCTTTATAAACCCCTTATTGGCAAGGATGGGATACGGTATGATTATCTTGAAAATAATATAGAAATGGCACTGAATAAGGTATTTGAAGAAATGGTTAAAGAAATTCGCGGAAAAGAGTATCTTTTGAAAAAGCTGATGTTTAAGCAGATAGAAAACTATCTTGCATGGGAAAAGGGGCATTTTAATGATGATACAAGAAGGGTTGTTTCTGTAGAAGCTAAATTCGAAATGCTTGATAGCTCATGCACGCTAAGGTTAAAGGGCAAGCTTGACAGGATTGATTGCCATGATAAAGGATACGAAATCATTGATTACAAATCTGGGGACATAACCGCATATGCGTTTAAGTGTTTTGACAGGGTATTGGTTAGCCGGGAAGAGATGAGAAAAGAAATAGCCTCTTTGCAGCTCCCTTGCTATGTCTTGCTTTATCATCAGTCAAATCCAGATATTCCGATAGATAAAATAAATTCCAGGTTAATATCCATTCAGTCACATGAAGAGAAGATACTTTTTAATGATAAGGATACTCTAAGCAGAGACACATTTTTAATGGATGTTTTTCAGCCAACATTAAGTAACCTTGTTTGTGAGATTATGGATCCATGCCTTCCTTTTGCTGCTGATGGTGATGAAGAAGCGTGCAGAAATTGTGCATTTCTCCTGTTGTGCCAGAGACAGGGTGGCAAACCGTAAGTAATAGTTCACCGCAGAGACGCAGAGGCACAGAGAAATTAACAAAAATTAGAATCCAGAACTCAGAAAGGCAAAAAGAAAGAATCTGTAGTCTCTCATCTATGCTCTATCCTCTGATTTATTCTCATCGCCTCTGCGTCTCTGCGGTGAACTATTGTTTGCCACGTTTTTTCAAGGCAACGCTTATAACCCTTGAGACACCTGCCTCTTCCATAGTAACTCCATAGAGTGTATCTGCTGATTCAATGGTTCTTGGATTATGAGTAATCAAAAGAAATTGGGATCGTTTGGAATTATCTATTATAAACTTGTTTAATCTTAAAACATTTGGCTCATCCAATGCAGCATCAACCTCATCCAGAATAGAGAATGGGCTGGGCCTAAACTCAAATATAGCAAACAACAGACAGATAGCTGACAGGGAACGTTCTCCGCCAGAAAGAAGGGTAATGCTGGATAATCTTTTACCTGGTGGTTGAGCAACCACATCAATTCCCAGATCCTCAAGGCTGTCTTTGTCAGTAGAGCCTATTTGCCTCAACTCCCCATATCCACCCTCAAATAACTGACTAAAGAGATTGGAGAAATTTTTATTAATCGTCTCAAATGCCTCCTTAAACATGGAGCATGTTGTTGTATCAATCTGTTGGATAAGACTATTCAGGTCTTGTTTGGCTGTTTGCAAATCGTTTTGCTGCTCTACAAGAAAGTCATAGCGTTTCTTCAACTCTTCATATTCCTCTGGTGCAGTTAGATTTACCGTCCCCAGAGACTCAAGTGTAGACTTCTTCCGATTAATATCTGCCAATAAACCCTTTCTTCCATCCTGCGACAGAGGAGAGACATCTGGTTTATTCTGATTTAGTTCCTGTTTATATTCAGAGATAAGACGGGACATAATTCCATCCATTTGTAGTTTGTTCTGCTGCTTATTCATATCGATTTTGTGCGTTTTATCCTTTAGTTGTTCCAGACAATCCCTTTTTTGCTTTATGTCCGTCTCTTTTGTTTTTATACCCTGCTCTTTTATCTGGCACAATTCCTTTAATCCCTTCAAAGCAGACTGTTTTTCATTAGCTTGAACAGAAAAAGATGTAAGCTTGTGTTTATCATCATCAGCATTAACACCCTGGGCACTCTGTTCCTTTTTCAGACGGGCAGATTCTGTTTCAAGGCGAACCATCTTATTCTCTAAATCAGAAATAGAATCCTTGAGCCTTTTTATCTGAATCCTCAATCCCTGTTCTACTTGAGATTTTTGGGCAGAAGAAACCCGCAGGTCTGAAACCTCTTTCTGGATAGAATCAAGACGGACATTCATTCCCTGAAGCTCTTGAGAGGTTTCCGTCACCTTTTCCCGCTGCTGTGTATCCATACCTGAAAGCGACAGTTCTTTTTCGTTTAAGGCAAGAATGCTTTGACTCTTTTCGTCCTTTTCTTTTTCCATGATTAAACGCTCATCCTCAATATTTGAGAGCATTTTTATGATTGAAGAATCCTCTTTATCCAGCATATCCATTTGCTTCTTCAGGTTAGAGACAGCAATCTCCATAGAATATATTTCAACATTAGCCTTATTTATCCAGTTGGTTAAAGAGGCAAGTTTTTTGTCTGCTTCTGCCTTAAGCGTATGAAGTTGATTTAATTCCAGGCTAAGTTCTTGAGATTTTTGCTCAAGCCTCATAATCTCACCACCACGGCTGATAATCTCCACCCCCTTTGTCTTTGGGCTGCCGCCACGGATCATAGCCGGTGTAACAAGCTGTCCGTCAAGGGTTACAGCTGTAAACACATCCTCATGTTTCTCAATTATTTTTATAGCTGTTTCAAGGTTATCGACAAGGAGTGTCCCCCCGAGCAAGTAATCAATGAGCCCCTGATACTTAGCATCAATGGTAACAATCTCTGCCAGATAGCCAATTGCTCCATCCTTGATTTCAAGTTTCGACCCTTTCGACCCTTGAGCCTTTGAATCACGAAGGTAACGAGACAGCAGGAGATTAACCCTTTCTGCCTTTTTAGACAGGAGAAAAGAGACAACATCCTTAGCCTCATTAGCACCATCAACCACTACTGCCTGGAGGCATTCTCCAAGGCTAACCTCAACTGCCTTTTCATAACCCTCCGGGATCTTAAGCAGGCTTGAGATAAGACCATGAACGCCATTTAATTTAGCAGCACAGACAGTTTTAACACCATCAGAATACCCCTCGAACGATTCCTGAAGCTTTTTCAATGTCTGCAACCTACCTGAAAGGGTATTCTGTTCCTTGCTTATCCCTGTTATGGAGGCATCTAATTCTTTCAATTCTTTTGCTGCATCAGTCTTTTCCCTTTGTTTTTCCTCAAACTCCTGTTTTAATTCTGAAATCCTCGTCTCTTTCTGTGCCATTTCTTGCTTCATATCCTGTCTTGATTGAGACACTTCCTTTTGTTTAGCCTGATACCTTTCTATATCTGCCCCAATTCGTTCCTGACGGGCAACAAGGTTTTTATGTTCTACCCTTAACGTAGTAATCTGATTGCGAATATGGGCTAACTTATTTAGATTATCAATGATTTCTGCCTTCATCTGTTCAAGGTGTCTGGATTTTTTTTCACGTTCCTGACGATGGCTGTCAAAAACACCTTCTTTTTCGCTTAATTGTCCCCTTATCCCTTTTAACTCACATTCTATTGCATCTCTTCTGCCTTCATCAGATAGCACCTCTTCAGACAACTGTTGTTTCTTGATTTGATTTTCATTGATTTGAACAGAGATATTCTCTATTTGTGAGGAAATAAAGCTATCCCTTTCCTGCCGGCGAAGCTGCTGATTAGTCATCTCTTTAATCTGAAGTTCTATTTGATGAAGCTCACCCTCTAAGGCAAGAAACTGTCGTTGATTTTCTTTGAGATTTTCCTTTTCAACATCCAGCTCACCTTCAGTATCAGTTAATCCCTTATGATCAGCTGCCAATTCACAGGAAAGAGAATCATATTCCTGAATATAGGTTTCATGGGCACTCATTGTCGCAAAGAATTCATCTGTCAAAAGGGTAATCTCTTGAGATTCTATCTGGTTTTTTAGCTGCAAATAACGATTGGCTTTATTTGCCTGTCTTTTCAGTGATTCTACCTGTTTGCCAATCTCAAAAAGCAAGTCCTTTATCCTGATCAGGTTTTGCTCTGTATTCTCAAGCTTCCCTACTGCCTCCTGCTTACGCACCTTATACTTGCTAATGCCTGCAGCCTCTTCAAACAGTAATCTTCGAGTTGCAGGTTTACTGGAAAGGATAAAGTCAACCTTATTTTGTTCCATCAAGGAATATGACTGTTTGCCAATACCTGTATCAAGAAACAGCTCAACAATATCCTTGAGACGGCATAAGGATTTGTTGATATAATAATCACATTCACCTGAACGGAAAAGCCGCCTGGTAATGGTTATCTCTGAAAAATCCAATGGAAGCAGTCGGCTGCTATTATCAAACTCAATGGTCACCTCAGCCATTCCCAGTGCCTTTCGCTGCTGTGAGCCATTAAAAATGACATCAGTCATAGAATTACATCTGAGCACAGACGGTGATTGCTCGCCAAGAACCCATTTCAATGCCTCAGAGACATTGCTCTTCCCGCATCCATTGGGTCCAACAATAGCCGTAATCCCTTTCTGAAACTCAAACTCTATCTTTTCTGCAAAGGACTTGAATCCAAGGATGGTTAGTTTTTTTAGAAACATTAAGTGTTGCCTGCCTTATTTTTTAATTACAGGAAATTGTCAAACCAGATAATAAACTCCCACACACCTACCGCATGTATCTCTGCTGGTGGCAATGGATAGCAGTCTATTCTGTAAAAGTCAAACCCAGCGTTTTTGCTCAAATCCTCAAGGCATAATCTCTACCCTTAACCCTTGCTTTCCCACAACATTAACGCTTGCCTGATGAATATATTATAGAGGATTCTCTCCTTACTGCCTGAGGTTACTATTGTCTGTATCCCTAAGTATACACCATATTTTAATACTTGTCTATCAAATTTTTTAGTGGTTGTGCCAATTATGAAAATAAAATGGAAAGAATGAAGAACAAGAGTGTATGCGTTGTCTAAAAGTCAACTGTAATTTTGAATTCAACTGGGTGGACCCCAAACCGGTCACTGAGCTTGTCGAAGTGACCAGTTATGGATCGCAATCACCTTATCATCGGCTCTATTTCATAGCACACAGATAATACGGATTTAACGGATTTTCACTGATTTTTTTATCCGTGTTCTATCTTTTGGAGAAAATATATCTACTATCATGTCAAGTTTCAAGTGTCGGATAGTTTATAATGTAGCTGCAGGGCTTGTCCCTGCCTTTTCCTAATGTAGAGACGCAAGATTTTGCGTCTCTACTACATGCGACAGATCAAGCTTGACGTGACACTACGCTTTTTTCAACTGTTTTTATTTCTCCTCTCAAAAAAATTTGAACATCGAGTTAAATATTTTTTCTTGACTTTTCATTTGAAATATTATATAATCCTAAGATGCTTGATACTGATTATGATGGCAGGAGTCTTTTTCCGCGGCAGATATTCTTTCCTATGTCATCGGACGCGGAGGGTTGGAGCAGATTGGCAAAAAACTTGAGAGCAGAAATAGACCAGGAATTGATTGAGGCATATCGCTGGACTGTTTCGCTGCCTTTTTCAGCAGGTGAATATAAGCGGTGTGCCGTTAAAATCGTTGATGACCGTGGGATTGAAAGCTTGCAAATCATACCTCTTGGAGAATAGATATGACTCTGTTGATTTAGTCAATTTTCGTGAGACCATCATACCACATATTGTGTTTCATGTAAACCAAACAACCACATACTGTATGCCTAAGATGCGGAAAGGTAGTAAATCAACAGAGTCAGATATGCGTTTTGAATTTCCACTTGAGAGGGGGTAAGGCTTATAATGATGATACATCCACCTTCTTGGGTTAGATAATCCACTCTTGAGAGGATATGGGGTGAGGGCAATTCCCCCTTGAGAGGGCAGAGTCTGAAAATCCCCTCTTGAGAGGGGGCAGGGGGTGTGTTATGAAAATTTACTATAATCCGAGACTAAAAGAACTTGAAGGATGGTCTAACAAGGCGATCAAGAGGGACGAGTAATTGACCCTCGAATTATAAGGATGTTGAGTATACAATGCAGATTTCAAGATGGTGGTTATTCAGTATTATATATATGGGCATAATATTTGGGCTTTCCTCAATCTCCAGTGATAATACCCCTTCCTTCTTCCCTTTTTTTGATAAAATAGCTCATTTAATTGAATATACCGGGCTTGGCTGGTTGTTAAAGAACGCCTTTAATGGGTCTTTTCTCCCGGCTATTTTGACTGGAAGTTTGTATGGGTTGATCGATGAACTTCATCAGTTGTTTACGCCAGGACGGGAATGTGATTATAAGGATTTGTTGTGTGATATTGCCGGATGTGTTCTGGGACAATTTATTGGATTATTGGCATGGTGGAAATTAAGGAAAAAAGGGGATACATCCCATGCTGGTTCTCAGGGAGGGGAGTAATTCTGACTCTGAATGCGTATCAATCCCAAGTAGTCTTACATAGATTAACTCTTAAGTGGAAATTTGGTGGGTCGTGCTGGTCTCGAACCAGCCACACCCGGCTTAAAAGGCCGGTGCTCTACCCGATGAGCTAACGACCCACTTAAGATGTAGAGTATATTATACCAGAATAAATCATAATTGTCAATAAGTTTATCTGTCATTTTTTCATAATGAGTTAGTGATGGACAGATAAAATATGAAAGAAACCACAGAAGGCACGGAGATAAGGAAGTGTAATTAATTAAAACCTTTGTGAACTTTGTGGCTACTCTGTGTTCTTTGTGGTAAAAATATTGGTAATGAAATTCTCTGTGATCTCTGTGGTTAGTTTTTGATAGAACCGACAGAGAAACAAGGAGGGGAATATGTATTTTCCTGCATATCGACCGCGAAGGTTAAGACAGAACGAGAATTTTAGACGGATGATCAGTGAGACAAAATTATCTGTGGATGACCTGATTATGCCTTATTTTGTCGTTTCAGGAAAAGGGGTAAAACAGGAGATTTCTTCTATGCCAGGCAATTTCCGCCTATCTGTAGATGAATTGGTAAAAGAGGTAGAAGAGGTGAAGGGACTGAATATCCCGGCTGTGCTGCTCTTTGGTATTCCTGAAGTGAAAGACGAGGCAGGCACTTATGCTTATGCTGAAGATGGGATTATCCAGCAGGCAGCCAGAGCAATTAAAGAAAAGGTGAAGGATGTAATCATTATCACTGATGTCTGCCTTTGTGAATACACCACTCATGGACATTGTGGGGTAATAAAATCAGGCAAGATAGTCAATGATGAAACATTAGAGATACTATCCATGATTGCCCTTTCGCATGTCAGGGCAGGCTCAGATATGGTTGCCCCTTCAGATATGATGGATGGACGTGTAGGTGCTATTCGCAAGGCATTGGATGAAAATGGGGACAAGGATGTTCCTATCATGTCCTATGCTGCAAAATACGCCTCTGCTTTTTATGGCCCATTTCGTGAAGCTGCTGAATCTACCCCTGCCTTTGGTGACCGAAGATCATATCAAATGGATGTTGCCAATGCAGCTGAGGCATTAAGGGAGGTCCGATTGGATATAGAGGAAGGTGCGGATATCGTTATGGTGAAACCTGCATTATCTTACTTGGATGTGATCTATCGGGTAAAAACACAATTTGGCTATCCGGTTGCTGCCTATAATGTGAGCGGTGAATTTGCTATGATTAAATCAGCCGCATCCTCTGGATTAATTGATGAGAAGAGAGCAGTTTTAGAGGTGTTAACCTCTATCAAACGTGCTGGTGCAGATATGGTAATAACCTATTTTGCTAAAGATGCGGCTAAATGGCTTTAACTTTATATCACTCGATGTTCAAGGTTTTTGTGGCTCATAGGAACCACCAGCATAAAGCGGTAAAATGCCCGCTGATATTCTTGTAGCTGCGACCTGCCAGAGATGCTATCTCGTTGTGGTCGCTTTTTACTCCCAATCGTGATTGGAAGATAGCGGGGACAAGCCCCGCAGCTACAAATATGCTAAGCCATTCTATTCTGACTATCACAGGTTGAAAAACCTTGAACATCGAGTATCAAAAAAATATATTGACATAATAGTCCAATGTATGGTATCCTATTTATAAATTTAATGAAAGGGGACAAAAGGAGACAAAAAAATGGCCAAGAAAGATGAAAGAAATGTTTCAAATGATGAGCAAAAGCAGAACAAGATTTATCTGCTTGATGTGACAAATCGGGATGGGGTGCAGACATCCAGATTGGGTCTGGCAAAATTGCAGAAGACTATGCTCAATCTCTATTTTAATGAGATGGGTATCTATCAGAGTGAGTTTGGATTTCCAGTGACTCACCATGAGGAAAATTACTTGAATGCTAATGTTGAATTGGCAGAGATGGGGGTAATCAGCCCTATGATCCTGAGCGGCTGGTGCCGGGCAGTAACAGAGGATATTGATTATACATTGAAGCAGACAAATGTAAAAGATCTGAATATCTCCATGTCTACATCTGTCCAGATGACTAAGGGTAAGTTTGGCGACCGTATGGTAAGAAGCCCAAAGGATGATCCAGGTAAACCCAATCTTATTGATAAAATGGTTGCTGCCTTAAAAAAGGCAAAGAGCAGCGGCATGAGAACCATTGGGGTTAATGCTGAGGATGCCTCAAGAACGGATATGGAGTTTTTGATAGAGTTTGCTCAGGCTGCTAAGGAAAATGGTGCAGATAGGATACGATATTGTGATACACTGGGCTATGAGGACCCATTTACCTCTTATGAAAGGATATATCAATTAGCCAAGGCAGTCCAGATTCCCATAGAGATGCATTTTCATAATGACTTAGGCATGGCTGTAGCCTGTTCTGTAGCCGGGGCAAAGGGGGCTATTGATGCTGGGGTCGATGCTTATATAAATGTGACCATAAACGGAATGGGAGAAAGGGCTGGCAATGCAGACATGGTAGGTGTAATCCTTGCACTAAAGTACTCAAGCGGGTTTGAGAAGAATAAATATATCCTTGATGAACGGGTAAAGCTGTCAGATGTATGGAAGGTATCAACATATGCCTCCTATGCCTTTGGGGTGCCTATTCCTATTAATCAGGTAGGCGTAGGGGCAAATGCCTTTGCTCATGAGTCTGGTATCCATGCAGATGGTGCCCTGAAGGATAGACGAAACTATGAATTGTATGATTTTGAAGAGCTTGGCCGTGGAGAGCCTGAAATCATTGAAACAGGCAGACAGATTACAGCCGGTGAATATAGCGGAATCAAGGGCTTCAGAAATGTATACGAAAAATTAGAGGTAGAATTTAAAAATGATGATGAGGCACACAAGATATTAGAGCTTGTCCGTTATGCTAATGTGCATACCCAAAAGCCGTTGATTGTGGATGAGTTGAAATTTATTGCTAAATATCCGAATGTAGCCAGAAAGATAATGACTATGTCTCCGTTGGTTGTTATTACCAGAAAGTTTCTGCAATAGCATCACAGACATCCGTATCTGTGAATGTAAGGAAGAGAGAGGAAGAAAAATGCTAACCAAAATAGGTATTATTGGCGGGGGAAATATTGGCGGTGTGATTGTCCAGGAGATAGCAAAACGCAGGCTGTCTCGTTCCATTGGGTTGGTTGATGTCAAGCCCCCTGATATGGCTATGGGTAAATGTCTGGATATTGCTGAAGGGATTCCGGTAATCAATACAGATATAACCATTAATGGCAGTAAATCATATGAGGTTATACGTGATGCCCAGATTGTGATAAATACTGCTGGTGTGCCGCGAACGGTTAGACCTGACGGCAGTATACCTACCAGGGATGAGTTGTTGGCAATAAATTTGCAGATTACAGATACAGTGGCTGAGGCTGTTCTCAGCTATTGTCCGAATGCGATTGTTCTATCTATAGCTAATCCATTGGATGCTATTGTGTTTCGACTCTTTCAGAGGTTGAATATCCATAGAAGTAGACTTATTGGTATGGCTGGGGTGCTTGATTCAGCCAGATATAGATATTTTATAGCTGAGGCAGCAGGGGTATCAGTAGAAAATGTTAATGCCCTGGTTCTTGGCGGTCATGGTGACACTATGGTGCCTGTTCGAAGCTGCTGTCAGATATCCGGCATTCCAGTAGAGGAGTTTCTATCAGCTGATTTGCTTGATAAGATTGAGGATAGGGTTCGTAATGCCGGGGCAGAGGTGGTAGGCTTGATGGGAACAGGTTCTGCCTTTGTTTCTCCAGCATGGAGTGCAATAGAGATGATTGAGGCAATAGCTTATGACAAGAAAAAGATTTTGCCCTGCTGCGTTTTGCTTGAGTCTGAATATGGGGTTAATGGATATTTTGTTGGTGTGCCGGTAGTCCTTGGGGCAAACGGGATGGAGAAGGTAATTGAAATCAAGCTTGCAGATGTAGAAAAACAGGCATTTGACAGATCGGTTGAAGCTGTGAAGAAGACGGTAGAAGAGGTGCGGAAAGCAGTTATTTAATTGTTAATTGCTAATTGTGTAACAGTTCAGCTAACCGCAGAGACGCAAAGACGCAGAGAATAAATCAGAGGACAGAGTACAGATGAGAGACTACAGATTCTTTCTTTTTGCCTTTCTGTGTTCTGGATTCTAATTTTTGTTAATTTCTCTGTGCCTCTGCGTCTCTGCGGTGAATTATTACCTAATTATTAATTGCTAAAGGTGGACAGGTAAAGTGGTGAATAAAACTGATAAAACTGAACAGGTAAAAAGGGAAGTGCAATTCATACGAGAAAACTACCAGAAGATGTCTGTTTCAAGTATGGCCAGACGGCTGGGGCAGAACGAACAATATGTGCGAAACAAGATGTCTGCCCTGCGATTGAATCAAGGCAAAGCACTTGGTCCGCAGACATCTATCTTTCTCTTGAGCACCCGTCCCATCTTTTCTCCATTAAATACGCAGCAATTATACATTGGATTGCTTTTATTCTTATGTACATTTGGTTTATATCTCCATACCCTGACCCCAACCGTAGGATTCCATGACAGCGGTGATATGATCACTGCGGTCTATTCACTTGGCATCCCACATCCACCAGGTTATCCATTATATTGTCTGCTTGGCAAGCTGTTTTCCTTTATATCTATGGGGAATATTGCTTACAGATTAAATATTATGTCAGCTATATTTGCTGCCCTGGCAGTATTGGTCATATACCTTATTGTGATTAAAACGACATCACAAGTGATGGCGGCAATCATTGCTGGATTAATCTTAGCCCTGACAGGCACATTTTGGGAACAGGCAGTTATAGCTGAAAAATATACACTCAATGCCTTTTTTATGGCTGTCCTGATCTTTATTCTCTTGAAATGGCAGGAGATAATCCGTGATCCAAAGTATGGATACAACCATAACCATACCAATCGGACACTGTATGCCTTTGTTCTTATTCTGGGATTGAGTTTTACCCATCATCTTCAGACCATATTCATGGTTCCAGCTGCCATCTACTTTCTATTGGTAGCCAACTGGGGTGATATTAAGAGGATAAAGAGAAATACTCTGCTAAAGGCAGCGGCTATCTTCTTTATCCCGCTGGTTCTCTATTTGTATCTACCCTTGCGAGCAGCTGCCCATCCTGCAGCCAACTGGGGCGATCCGTCAACATTTGAGCGGTTTATCAGCCACATCAGTGCTGCGGCATATAAGGGGTTTTTCTCTGCAGAAACACTGCTCACCAATCTGATGAATCATCTGCAATTTTTCCCAAAGCAGTTTACCCTTATCTTTCTTATGATTGGTATCTTTGGAGCAATAATTATCTTTATGACCAATCGGCATTTTTTCATCTTTTTGTTAATTATTGTCATTGCTGATATCTGCCACTCTGTTCGCTATACTATTCCCAATATTGAGGATTATTATATCCCTTCATACATGATTATTTCCATCTGGATTGGATATGGTGTTATTGGATTAATCAATATTATGAGACGAGGGTATAACCTTTTAGAAGAACAACAAAAGAAGAGAAAGCATCCATTTCATAAATCCTGTTTCATTATCCCTAAGTTTGTTGTTCCTGGAATATTTTTGATACTGCTTATTATTCCATTTTTATCCCATTACTCTCATAACAACCGTAATAAATATTACTTAGCTTATGATATGGGATTAAACATGCTTGACCCATTAAAGAAAAACGCTATGGTCATTACTAAGGGCGATGATGATTTATTCCCATTATGGTATCATCAAAGGATTGAAAATCGCCGGCTTGATGTCTCCCTGTTCAATCTTATCCTGCTGCAAAACAAATGGCACTTAGATGAAAATAAACGGAATCATCCCTATATCGTCCTCCCTTCTGAGAAATCACCTGTTGTTACCTCTTCTGTCCAGGACGGATTGGATGATATCAGCCGAACAAGGTTAGTTAATCTTGTAGAAAAAAATCTTACAATTAATCCAGTATACTCTTATTTCATAGAGTCTATTTCCAAACGATATACCCTTGCTCCAATAGGCATCCTGAATCTGGTCCTGCCCAAAGATGCTTTGCCAGAAACAATCGCAGCACATACTCAAGGTGGGAAGTTCAGGTATCTGCGAGGGGTTAAGGAAAAAATCGCTGATCGCAGAGGATTGGAAACCATAAAGATGTATGCCATGTCTTATAGCAATCGTGGCAATACATTCCTGAACCTGGGGAAAATGCCGGAAGCAGTAGCTGATTTTCGTGAGATGGTAAATATCAATCCGTCTGATGGTGATGCAAGATATAACCTTGGGGCAGTATATGGAACCATGCAGGACTACCGAAAGGCAATAATTGAATTCAATAAGTCACTTTCGCTTAAGCCAAATAATCTATCAGCCTACTATGGTCTGGGCATGTCTTACCAGAAGATAGAAAAATTCGATGAAGCACGAGGGGTATATCGTAAGGTGCTCGAATTGTCTCCAGGAGATCCGACCGCAACTGCGGCATTGGCTGCGATGGAGAATGGGCAGTAAGATGGATAGACTAAAAGACTGTTAGTCAGGAAAGATCAGAACCTGACAGCTTTTCAGTATAGATAACCTATTACGAAAACAAAGGGGTGAAATTATGAAAAAGATATTATGTGTTGATGATGATCCAGGGATATTAACGGTAATTGAGGCTGCTTTTCAGGTAGAGGGGTTTGATGTATCTACATCTTCAAGCGGATATGAGATGTTTGAAAAACTTAATTCGTTAACCCCGGATCTTATCCTGCTTGATGTTCTTATGCCGGGTATGGATGGGTTTGAGGTTTGTCAGCAATTAAAGGCAAAGAAAGAAACCGAACAAATTCCGGTGATTATGTTTAGCGTCAGGTGTGATATCCGTGATGTGGAAAGGGCAACTCAAGTAGGTGCCTGCCGTCATATTCCAAAACTAATTGCTATGGACAATCTTATTCAACAGATAAAGGATGTGTTGAAAGAGACAGGGCAAGAGGAATGAGCTTAAAAATTTACAACACCCTTACCAGAACAAAGGAAATTTTTCAACCATTAACACCAAACAAGGTGAAGATGTATGTTTGTGGTATTACCCCCTATGACTCCTGCCATATTGGTCATGCCCGCTGCTATGTTGCCTTTGATGTTATCCGAAGGTATCTTAAATATAGCGGGTATGATGTTGCCTATGTCCAGAACTTTACAGATATTGATGATAAGATAATAGACAGGGCAAGGACAACAGATGTATCTCATGGCAAGCTTTCAAAAAAATACATGGATGAATACTTTGATTGCATGGATGCGTTAGGGATACAAAGGGCAGATGTGTATCCATTGGTTACTGAGCATATCCCTGAGATAATTGCGATTGTTCAGGGGTTAATAGATAAAGGATATGCCTATGTGCTTGATGGCAGCGTCTATTTTGAGGTTTCTCGTTTTGCTGAGTATGGCAAGCTTTCTGGTAGAAGGGTTGAGGATTTACTTGCCGGAGCAAGGGTTGAGGTAGATGAATGCAAGAGACACCCGGCTGATTTTGCCCTGTGGAAGAATGCTAAACCTGGTGAGCCTTCATGGGACAGCCCCTGGGGCAATGGTCGTCCTGGCTGGCATATTGAATGCTCGGCTATGGCAATAAAGCATCTGGGTGAGACCATTGATATCCATGGCGGCGGGCAGGATTTGATCTTTCCGCATCATGAAAATGAGATAGCCCAGTCTGAAGGCTGGACAGGAAAACCATTTGCCAGATACTGGATTCATAACGGGTTTGTTACGGTAAACAAAGAAAAAATGTCAAAATCCCTTAACAATTTCTTTGTCCTCAAAGAGGCAATTGCTCAATATCACCCGCAGGTAGTCAGACTGTTTTTATTAACCACCCATTATCGGTCACCAATAGATTTTAGCTCAGATAAGCTGGAGATGACAAGGGCGAGCTTAGAGAGAATCTATAACCTTACGGATAAACTGAAAGAGATGGGGTGTTTTGATCCTACAGATACGTTTGCTGAACAAACTCACTATCATCCAGAGGCGGATAAATGTGTTGAGGAAATATTGGAAACCGAAGATCGTTTCAAGGCAGCCATGGACGATGACTTCAACTTTCCAGAGGCACTGGCAGCTATACATGAGCTTATTACGGCAACCAATAAGCTCATCTCGATACTTGCTGTTAACGAATCAATTATAGTGCAATACAAGCCATTCTTAAAGCATTCAGCCTACCTGCTTACCCAATTGGCTGGAAATGTACTGGGGATTCAGGTGCAGAGACATGGCTTGAATAGCAACATTACATTGTCTGATGCCTTCCAGTTGAATGACAAGATGGGGAGTCATGTGAGCTTGAATAGCAAAACTACACTGGTTGACAGCCTCTTACAGCTTATCATTGACCTGCGGCAGACTGCCAGAGAAACAAAAAACTTCCTTCTGTCTGACACCATTCGGGACAGATTAAAGGCATTGAACATTGTTCTTGAGGATACACCGAGCGGGACAAGGTATAAGTGGAAGGAATGAAATATTGAAGTAGCTCAAAAAGGGAACATTTATATATAATGTTGGATATATGGGTATACTCTGAGGGAGATATTGTTTATGCCAGAGTCTAAGAAGAGGCGAAAGAACTCGCAAAGCAAATGCCAAAAGGCAGATAATGCCCTGAAACAGAAAGTGAGTCGAAATTTCTCAGAACAGATGATTATAACTGGACCAACATCTGACGGAATAAAGATGTCAGAAGTGCTCGAAGACTTCGTAGAACCCTACAGGAAGTTGGTCAATAGCAAAGAATCGTTCAAGAAGCTTCTTTCGCTTGCCATAGTTGCCTGGAATGCCACGCTGTTTCGAAATGATGATCAGAAGTCGCATTTCCAGAAATTGCTATCTGTTTTTTCTCATGCTGCCCGCGACGATGGGCAAAAAATCATAGAGGAGATGATGGAGCGGAAGAGAAAGTTCTTCCCCCATTATGATCGCGCAATTCTCGGATTCGAAGTAACTGATACTGGTACTATTAATCGTTGGCACCTATCAGTCATATCAACGGCTACCTCGCCTTGAGCAATCGCACGGTCTGCCCACACGATGTATGTTAATACTCGATGTTCAAGGTTTTTCAACCTGTGATAGTCAGAATAGA
>DYDG01000059.1 GCA_020717845.1 Marinifilum sp.
TTGTGGCAGAAATTATCCGGCAACTAACAAGCTAAGCTATTCTCAGACACCACCAGAATTTTGGTCACTTAAGGCAGAGTCGTTTCGATTTCGCTTAATAACCAGGTGTGTGTAATACAAGGAGAAATGGAGAAAAGGGAGAAATGGAGAAAAAAAGTCTGAACTTTCGACTATTTTCTCCATTTCTCCACTTCCCCCTGTTCTCCTTCCTTACACAAATTTGTCATAATGAGAATTGCTGGAGAGCATACAAAAAACTTGACACTTTGTCAACTATCTGGTATAGTAAATAGGTGGCAAGTGGAGAAAGGAGAAGAAGGGATGAACAACATAACAAGTGTCAGTAATACTGCCTCAAGGATTGATTCACTGAGAGAGCTTATTCGATACCACGACTATAAGTATTATGTAGAGGCATCACCTGAAATCTCAGATTATGAGTATGATCAATTGATGCATGAACTGCTGCAACTCGAGGATGAACATCCAGAGCTTATCCGTGAGGATTCACCATGCAGACGGGTAAGCGGCCAGCCATTGGAAGAATTTACCTCTGTTCCTCACGCCATGCCCATGTTAAGCTTGGATAATACCTATTCCTATGATGACCTGCGTGCTTTTGATAATCGGGTAAGGAAAGGGCTTGGACAGAAAGGTCAGGAAGAGGTAGAGTATGTGGTTGAGTTAAAGATTGATGGGGTGGGGGCATCCCTGATCTATCGTCAGGGAATATTTCAGCAGGGATTAACCCGGGGTGATGGGCTGATGGGCGACGATATTACCCTTAACTTGCAGACAATCCATAGCATCCCCTTAAGACTGAATGAGCCTGTGGATATTGAGGTTCGGGGAGAGGTTTACATGTCTCTTAAGGGGTTTGAGGGGTTTAATGATTCAAGAATTGCCCAAAAAGAGCCACCCTTTGCCAATCCACGAAATGCTGCCGCCGGCTCTCTTCATCTGCTTAATCCTGCATCGGTTGCCAAACGGCCATTAAGCATCTTTGTCCATTCATTGGGATATGTGCCTGATTGGACAATCTTAACCCATGATGATACCTTCAATCGACTTCAGGAACTTGGATTTGCCATCAATCCATATCGCAAGCTATTGGTTGGAATAGACAGGGTGATTGAGTATTGTCAGGAGTGTGAACAATTAAGGACATGTCTGGGCTATGAAATCGATGGGACAGTGGTCAAGGTAAACTCTCTTAAGTTTCAAAAACAGCTTGGCTCAACAAATAGAAGCCCCCGCTGGGCAGTGGCATATAAATTTACAGCCCAACAGGCAACAACATTCTTAAGGGATATTATCGTTCAGGTTGGCAGGACAGGGGCATTAACCCCTGTGGCTATTGTCGAGCCTGTTGAGATTGCCGGGGCAAAGATATCCAGGGCTACGCTGCATAATGAGGATGAAATAAAAAGAAAGGATATTCGGATAAATGATCGGATAATTATCGAACGAAGCGGGGATGTTATCCCTAAGGTTATTGGTGTGCTTCCTTCAGCAGATGAACGGAACACACCCTTTGTTTTTCCCACTGCCTGTCCAGAGTGCGGGGCAGCGGTTGTCAAACCTGACGGAGAGGCACGCTCATTTTGCACAGGTGTAAATTGTCCTGCTCAACGCCAGCGGCGAATTGAATACTTTGCCTCAAGGGGATGTATGAATATCGAGGGCATGGGCACAAGTGTGGTAAAACAACTTCTTGAACAAGGGCTAATTGAGGATATTTTATCTATCTATACCCTGAAAGACTCTTCAGACAAGCTTGAAAGGCTTGGCTCCCTTGATGGCTGGGGGGACAAATCTGTCCAAAACCTTCTGGCAAACATTGAAAAAAGTAAGGCAAGACCTTTTGACCGATTGATAAATGCACTGGGAATCCCACAGGTTGGCTCAAAGATGTCTACAATATTGGCTGAATATTTTGGGTCATTAGAAAATATACGTCAGGCAGCCAATGAGGAGTTGTTAAGCATCCCGGATATTGGACCCAAAACAGCTCTATGCATAACCGCCTTTTTCTCTCAGGAGCAAACCAGAACCCTGCTTGCAGCCCTTGACGCTCTTGGAATCAGTAAGGGAAATTTTTCAATTGAGGCGGATGTTATTGAGAGTAAATTTTCAGGCAAGGAGTTTGTGATTACCGGCACACTGCCCAATCTTTCAAGGGCTGAGGCAGCAGAGATTATCCAGAAGCTTGGCGGCAAAACATCTGACCATGTTTCTAAAAAAACATCTGCCCTGATTGTTGGCAAGGAACCAGGCTCTAAGCTGGAAAAGGCTCAACGACTGGGGATACAGATAATAACGGCTGAGGAATTTGCAAAATTAATGGTGTCTGAGAACAACTAATTTCACCGCAGAGTTCGCAGAGACCGCAGAGGTTATTTCGCTTTGTGCTTTTTGTACTCTTCGTGCTCTTCGTGGTTAAATCTTGGAGGTACTGTGAAAAATTTATCAAGAATTATATGCCTGTTAATCATCCTCCTTTCATCCATTCCTGCCAATGCCTTTGTCCTTCGAGTAGGATTAAAGGAGGCTGTTTCTGGAATAACGGTTTCTGCCACCAGCTATTTTGACCTGATTGACATGCACACCAATCAGGTTATACTGACAACCTATGGCTGGCGAACCTATCGAATTGAGACAGAGAACGGGGGATTAGCAGTTGAGGGTGTGGGAACATTTCAGGGGCCGATTATCCTTGTTCCCATGTCTGATGCCTTTGGAAAGGTTGATAACCAGACATATCGAGGAAAATTAGAGATTTCCCGAATAAATGGCGGCAAGATACTGGTCGTAAATATTATTGATATTGAGCAATATCTCTATGGGGTATTAAAATGCGAGATGTCTGATAATTTTCCGATGGAGGCATTAAAGGCTCAAGCAATTATCGCCCGAACATTTGCCCTGTCAAACATGAAAAAGCATCAGGATAAGGGCTATCATCTCTGTCCTGCTGTTTGCTGTCAGGTTTACAAGGGTGCCTCAGCAGAATCAAAACCCACTACTACAGCTGTGGACAAAACCTGCTCTTTTGTCTTGAGCTATGAAAATAACCTGGCCAAAACATTTTATCATTCCTGCTGCGGCGGCAAAACCGCCCCATTTATCTGGAAAGAACATAGCGAAACACCCTATCTTCAGACTAAAAGCTGTCCCTTTTGTAAGCATCCACGAAACTCTAGCTACTCATGGACACAACGGATTAGCTTTTATGAGATTCAGAAGGCATTTAGTACTGGTGAGATAACCTCTGTATCAATAAAGGAATATGACGAAAGTGGCCGGGCAAAAACCATCTTAATCTGCCATAGTGGAGGAAATAGCATCATTAACGCCAACAAATTCAGAACGGTTATGGGCTATACCCGCGTAAAAAGCACCTTGTTTAGTCTTCACAATGATGATCCGGGTGTTGTTTTTAATGGAACTGGCTATGGGCATGGGGTAGGACTGTGTCAATGGGGAGCTCGAGGAATGGCTGAGGCAGGGTATGATTTTAAGGAGATTTTGGGCTTTTATTATTCAGGGGTTTGTTTGCAAAAAATCGTCTTTGAGGAAGAGAAATGAAGACATGTGAATTTGACTATTTTCTCCCCTCCCAGCTGATTGCTCAATACCCTGCAGATGAAAGGGATATGTCCAGGCTTCTTGTCCTCCATAAAGATAACGGCAGGATAGAGCATCGGAATTTCAGAGACATTGTCGAATACCTCCTGCCTGGTGATATCCTTATCCTGAATGATACCAGGGTTATCCCGGCAAGGTTATTTGGTAAGGACAGCTCTGGAAAATCGTTTGAGGTCCTGCTGATCAAAGCAAGTAAAGGCACGGACATCTGGGAGGTATTGATCAAGCCTGCTCGTAAGGCAAGGATAGGATTGGAACTGGTGTTTTCTGATGAGTTAAAGGGAAGGATCTGTGAACCTCTCCTGCCAGAGATACTCCCCTCTGGACAAAGGCTGATGGAGTTTTCTCATACTCGAGATTTTTTCAGCATTATAGAGCAAATAGGACATATGCCCCTGCCGCCATATATCAAACGTATGGCTGATAAGCTTGACCAGCAAAAATACCAAACAACCTATGCCGCAAACCCAGGGGCAATTGCAGCTCCAACCGCAGGGCTGCACTTTACCCCTGAAATCTTATCCATGGTTCAAGAAAAAGGTGTAAAAATAGCCTATATCACCCTTCATGTAGGGATTGGCACGTTTAAGCCTGTCAAGACACAAAACATCCATGACCATCAAATGGAAGCAGAACACTATACCATACCTGATGAAACAATGAAGATACTGACTGACAAACAGAACAAAATATCAAGGGTTATTGCTGTGGGCACAACCTCTGTCCGAACCATAGAATCATTTTTTACCACCAATATTCAGTCAGGCTGGACAGACATTTTTATCTATCCAGGCTATGAATTCAAGAGGGTAGATGCCCTGATCACCAACCTTCACACCCCTTATTCTACCCCGATTATGCTTACCAGTGCCTTTGCCGGAGCAGCACAGGCTTCCATCCCTTCCAGCCTGTGTCCAAACCAGCACTCGCATATCAATACCTTTTTTGGCAGGGATATTCTGCTAAAGGCATACCATGAAGCCATAGAAAAAGGGTATCGATTTTATAGCTATGGAGACAGCATGTTGATCGTATAGTAGTGCAAGTTTCCAGCTTGCGTATAAAGCTGATTGCTCTATCCCCCTGAAATACCTGTAGTTGCATTCTTGGCAATATTTATTGCCAATCGGCTTTTTTTGTTGCCAACCGTAAAAGACGCAAATTTTTTGCGTCTCTACAAATTTTCATATACAGATCACAGACAGGAATGTCTGTGCTACCTTACAGGGAGAATATGATGAACACCGTCCCTCTTTTTTCCATAGCCATTGCCTACATCATTGGCATTGTGCTGGCAAGATATATCCAGATTGGAATAGGCTGGACATATGGTATCTGTCTGCTAACACTTTGCCTGTCCATTATATTCTCAATGGACAAAATGGACGAAAAAGGCAAAAAAGGCAAAAGCTATTTTCTCCTATCAACAGCCTTGATGATAGGCTGGCTATTTTATACCCTGGATGCACATCTTGTTCCGGCAAACCATATCAGTCATTTCACAGGTTATAAGGGAACGATTATTGGCAGCATCATTGATCATCCTCAAACATATGGGGGTAATGCCTCTGGCTATGGACGGACACGATTTACATTGGAAGCAGAATCGATTAAGATATGCGGGTCTAAAGACCCTCACTACTACGAACCATGCGGGTTCAAAGACCATCACCACAAACTATGCGGCAAGGTTCAGGTTACCATGTCATGGATGGATACCAACCTCAAATATGGAGATAGGATTCTATTAGCCGGAGAAATACAAAAGCCTTTTTCCCTGAAAAATCCCGGCGGATTTGACTATCGCCAGCACCTTGCTCACCAGAAAATACTTGTTACTTGCTGGATACAAACGGATGACAAAATAAAAAGAATCGGGCAAGGCAGGGTAAATCCGATAATAACCTTTTCTGCCATGATAAAAGACTATGCTGTCAAGAGCATCTACCAGTTGCTTCCAGAGCCTGCGTCATACTTTTTGGATGGTGTTATCCTTGGAAACCGCACCCAGCTGCCAAAACATATGCAGGAATGGTTTGCAGATACCGGCACACTGCATATTCTGGCTGTTTCAGGGATGAATGTAGCCCTGGTTGTTATCACTTTTTTCTTTTTCTTTCGTTTGTTTGGGATAAACAAAAGGCTTGCCTATTTGCTAAATATCCCTGTAGTCATTATATTTTGCCTTGTAACCGGTTGTGTGCCTTCGGTTTTACGAGCATCCCTGATGGCAATTATCTTCCTCATAAGCCGTAACCTTTTAGAAAGAGATGTAAACATCTATCATGTCCTCGGATTAGCAGCGTTAATCTGTCTTGTTCCATATCCGCAGATGGTTTTTGACTTGAGCTTTCAGCTTTCATTTTTGGCTGTTCTGGGAATTGTTTACCTTACCCCAATTATAGCTGACAGGCTGCTGTTTTTTCTGCCCAGGTGGCTTTCACTAACTATTGCCACCACTCTTGGGGCACAACTGGCAACAACCCCGCTTTTATCATATTCCTTTCACAAGATGTCTCTTATCTCTATAGTAAGCAATGCCGTTGTTGTTCCTCTGGTGGGCTTGATTACCCCTCTTGGATTAATAAGTTTTGGGCTAAACATTATTTTCTACAAAATAGCCTGGCTGATTGCCTACCTTAATTCCCTACTGATCACCCTGTTGTTAATCTGTGTTGAATTCTTTGCCTCTATCCCCTATGCCTGCATCCCTGTAGCCTCTCCATCGGTTATGGATATAGCCATCTATTATCTGGTGCTGATAACCATCAGGCATGTAGACAGGATAGGGTGGAGAAATGCTGGATTAATCTGTCTGATAGCAGCCAACCTTTTCCTCTGGGAGCAGGTAGCAGCAAACAAGGACAGGAAAGACAGGGCTGGGCTTACAGCCACATTTTTTGATATAGAAAAAGGAAGTGTAGCCTTTCTTGAATTTGAGGATAACAAAAAAATGCTGATTAATACCAATGCTAAAGAATGGGACATGGAATATGTTATCTTACCGTTTCTACAGGGAAAAGGTATCCAAACGATTGACGCAGCGATAGGAGATATGGGGACATTGGACAAAAAGATTAGGATAAGGCTGAAAATGGGGAAGGATCTTTCTCCTGGTAAAATCACTGACTGCGGAATAGGGCATATTAGGACAAGCTCCAGAGGCATAAGCATAGACTATGGACATGTGAGGTTTTTATTTCCCTTCTCCCCCTTATCAAAGAAAGTCCATGAGTTTCCTGACATATTAGGCAAGCGGATTGTTCTCAATATCCCTACACGCAAAATTGCTAAGGAGCTGGAACACAAGCTAAGGACAGAGATGGTAGTGGTAAACAAGGGTTGTCCCTGGCAGAGCAACAAAGGGTTTAAGATTGAGGAGAAGGGTGCTGTAATAGTTACTACGGATGGAAAGAATGTGGTGATGAATGATTCTAACCGATAATTTGTAATAGTTCACCGCAGAGACGCAGAGGCGCTGAGAAATTAACAAAAATTAGAATCCAGAACACAAAAAGGCAAAAAGAAAGAATCTGTAGTCTCTCATCTGTGCTCTGTGCTCTGATTTATTCTCTGCGTCTTTGCGTCTCTGCGGTTAGCTGAACGGTTACCTTCAATGATACCGTATCCTCGGATCCACCACAGACAGAAGTATATCTGCAATTAGATTGCCGATAATCAAGAGAACTGCACCAATCATCAGGCTGGCCATGACAACAAAAAGGTCTTGCTGAAAATAAGCATCAAGCATCAACCTGCCAAGACCTGGCCAACGGGTAATTATCTCGGTTAATGCTGCCCCGGAAAGCAAGCCTGAAAGCTGATAGCCAAAGATGGTAATCATTGGATTAATGGCATTTCTCAAGGCATGTTTATAGATTACCACCCTTTCTGACAGTCCCTTTGCCCTTGCAGTAGTAATATATCCAGCTCTTAGAACCTCTAACATATTCCCTCTCATCAGTCTCATCAATGACCCAATGCTGCAAAGAACCAGAACTGAAACCGGGATAATCAGGTGTTTCAAATAATCCCATGCCTTGCCTGCAGCTGAGTATGACTCATGTTGATAGTCTGTTACCCCGCCTGTAGGAAGAATCCCTGTTTTGGCTGCTGCAAAAATACACAAAAAGGCGATAAAGAATGTAGGCAGAGACATGCCAATAAATGCCAGAACAGAAAATATTTTGTCTGGAAGTTTATATTGCTTTAAGGCACAATAAATACCCATAGGGACAGCAATTACCCATGTTAAGATCATGGCAAAGATAGAAAGGAGAAGGGTATTGCCCATCCGTTGAAAAATAAGGGTGGAAACAGGGATATGATACACAAAGGATGTCCCAAAATCAAACCGGATAGCACACCAGAGCCATTTCAGATACTGAACAACAAGTGGTTGATCAAGCCCAAACTGTTTTTTCAGAGCAGCTACAGTCTCTGGCTTTATCTCAGGGTTCATCAATAATTTGGTACAATAATCCCCTGGTGCAAGCTGGATGATGAAAAAACCAATAAGCGTAATCCCGATCAAAAGAGGGATGAGGTGCAGTAGTCGCTTGATAATGTATGATTTCATTTTCTGTTCCTTCTGTTCTCTCTGTTCTCTCTGATAGCTTTAAAGCCTTCCAAGTGTTAACAAGTATACATAATTTACACAGCCCTGTCAAGAAGTTTTAACAACCACCTCAGGACAAACGCATCTAAAGGACTGCAACCAAACACCACGATGATCATTCAGGATATGTATCCTGATTTTTTCATTGACATTCCTATAGATATATGCTATATTATCGATTCATAAGGCATTGGTAAAAAAGGTGAAAGAGGAGGAAGCGACAAATGATTAGCATTGACGAGGTTAAAAAAATAGAGCTTAAGGTAGCAAAGGTATTAAAGGTAGAAGAACATCCAAATGCTGATAGACTCTGGGTATTACAGGTTGATCTTGGAGAAGAAACCCCGCGAACAATAGTAGCTGGCTTAAGAAAAGACTATTCTCCACAAGAGCTGGAGGGAAAAAGTATTGTAGTGGTTAGCAATTTAGAAGAAGCTGTGTTAAGAGGGGTTAAAAGCCAGGGCATGCTTTTAGCCGCTAAAGATACAAATACCCTTTCAATCTTAACCGTGGATAGAGAGATTGCTCCAGGCAGTTCTATCGGTTAGAATCAACAAAAGGGGTTAGGGGTTAGTCCCCCTTAATAAAGGGGGTTAGGGGGTTGTTATGCACATTTACAGGAGGATGCTATGAAATACGATGTTGTGATTGGGATTGAGGTTCATATTCAGCTTAAGACAAAGACAAAGATATTCTGTGGATGTGGCACTGATTTTGGAGCTGAGCCAAACACCCTTGTTTGTCCTGTTTGCCTTGGCTTTCCTGGTGTTTTGCCGGTATTAAACCAGAAGGCTGTAGAGTATGGGATGACGGCAGGTCTTGCCTTAAATTGTGAAATTACTCCCCTTTCCAGATTTCATCGAAAAAACTATTTCTATCCTGACCTGCCCAAGGCATATCAAATCTCTCAGTATGATCAGCCGCTGGCTATCAATGGGTATATCAACCTGCCTGATGGGAAAAGAATACAAATAACACGGGCACACCTTGAAGAGGATGCAGGCAAACTCATCCATTCTGGCGACAGGAGCCTTGTGGATTATAATCGAGTTGGAACGCCATTGCTTGAGATTGTTAGCGAACCAGAGCTCTCTACACCTCAAGAGACATACGATTATCTGACAGCCCTGAAGGCAATCATAAAATACACAGGTGTTTCTGATTGTAATATGGAAGAAGGCTCTCTCAGGTGTGATGCAAACATTTCTATCAAGCCTGAAGGTGCTGCAACCCTTGGAACAAAGGCAGAGATCAAAAACCTGAATTCCTTCCGAGCTGTAGAAAGGGCATTAATCTATGAGATCCAAAGACAGACTAAGCTGGTTGATTCTGGCGAAAAGGTTGTTCAAGAGACAAGATTGTGGGATGAAAAGAAACAGATAACTTCTTCTATGCGTTCAAAGGAGGAGGCTCATGATTATCGATACTTCCCAGACCCTGACCTGATGCCCATACAAATCAGTCCAGAACATGTCCAGAGTATTCAGAAATCTATCCCTGAATTGCCGCAGGCAAAGGCAAAAAGGTTTGTCAGCCAATACAGCCTTCCAGAGTATGATGTTCAGATCCTTGTTGCAGATAGGGATCTGGCTGACTTTTATGAAAAAACCGTCCATCTGGCTGCCAATCCGAAGATGGTCAGTAATTGGATCATCACTGAACTGCTTGGCCTTCTTGGTGAGGTAAAGATAGGGATTAATGATTGTCAGGTAACACCTGAGTATCTTTCTCAGATATTGCAACTGATTGAAAATAAAACTATATCCGGCAAGATCGGCAAAGAGGTCTTGCTTGAAGCCTTTAAGACTGGAGTATCCCCTGAACAAATCGTGAAGGAAAAGGGGCTTACCCAGATTACAGATACAAATGAGTTAGAATCCATGATTACTAAGATCCTCCAAGAAAATCCAAAGGCAGTAGAACAGTATCGGGAAGGAAAAAAACAAGCACTGGGTTTCTTTGTTGGACAGGTGATGAGGCTGACCTCTGGTAAGGCACAGCCTGAAACAGTAAATGAACTCCTGAAAAAACACCTTGAGTAATCTGGCAGGATTGCCGATATAATAGTGTAGGCTGAAGGGTATAAGACTAAAAGAAGCAGAAGGCACGAAAAGCATGAAAAGCACGAAACAGAATTCAAGAGATACAAAATCACCTGCTCGTTGTATTCATCCCTAAAAACCTTCAGCCTTCAGTCTATTTACCTGATTTAAATCAAAGAGGTATCAATGATAAACAAGCATTTTCTTTTACTTCTTTTACCGAAAATTACCCTCTTGCCTCTCATTATGTTTACCCCTTTTCTACTCCATGCAGAGACTTCCAACATGTATTCATCAATCCCTTCCATTTCTACGATAAGGGTTTCGCCTGATGAGGTGAAAGGGATTCATATTACCTCATCTGTAGCCTCTAACCTTGGGTTATTTAAACAATGCCTGTCCTTAGCCGATCGAACAGAATTAAATGCAGTGGTTATTGATATTAAGGAAACAGATGGGGCTATTGCTTATAGGGCTGATATTCCATTAGCCAGAGAAATCGGGGCAATAAAACCCATGATGGATATTGATGAGATTGTCAGATTATGTAATCAGCATCGATTGTATAAAATAGCCAGAATCTGCGTTTTCAAGGATAACCTCCTGGCACAAAAAAGACCAGACATGGCCATAGTTGATAAAAACGGTCGAATATGGTCTGATTTTAAGGGGTGTCACTGGACAAATCCTTATTCTCAGGATGTTTGGGAGTATAATTTTAATCTGGCCAAGGATGTTATTTCTCATGGTTTTGATGAGATTCAATTTGATTACCTAAGATTTCCTACAGATGGCCAGATTAGCAATTGCTGGTATGGGGCAGAACGAGATAACAAGACAGCTCGAGCTACTATCAGTGATTTTGTCAGGTTTTGTAAGCAAGGGTTAGGAGCAAAGGGTTATATTTCTGTTGATGTGTTTGGGTTAAGCATAGACAGGGATCTGGGGATTGGCCAGGACTTTATAGAGATTGCCAAATATGCTGACTTTATCTCCCCAATGGTGTATCCCTCTCACTATTATCGTGGTGAATATGGGCTCACTAACCCGGATGCCATGCCCTATGATGTGATAAATTTTAGCACCAGGATCGCTATGAGCAAGCTTAAGGGAACAAGCTGTAAGCTTCGAAGCTGGCTTCAAGATTTTAGCTTAAAACATCAATATGGTCCTGTAGAGGTTCAGCTTCAGATTAAGGCATTGTCTCAGCATGGATGTAATAGCTGGCTGCTCTGGAATCCATTCTGTAGGTATACCGAAGAGGCGTTAATACCTGAAAACAATGCCGATGACAAGAATAAAAATGGGAATTTCTATATTCCCTTCCCATTAGAACAGGAGCTAATCAAGAATGAACCCTTGAAATTGGCTGGTCTGTCTACGGTTTCATCTGTGCTGACCGAGAGATGTTCAAGCAGTTATGATTATTAGGCAGCTACGTAACTCAAGGCTATTATAGCTTGAACAAGCAAGACTACATTTCGACTTTGCTCAATGACCACAAGCAGGATGCTTGTGATATACCAAAGTAACTCAACCTTCCAGATTGAGTATAATAATAAGCCACAAGCAGGGTGTCAATAATGATTGCTATCATTGATTACGGTGTAGGAAATCTTCGTTCTGTCCAAAAGGGTTTTGAACGAGTAGGGTCTGAGGCGATAATTACCAATAAGCCAGCGGTTATTGATGCTGCATCATCTGTGGTCTTACCAGGGGTTGGTGCTTTTAGCAATGCGATGGATAATCTTAAACAGCTTGGACTTATTGAGGTTATCCATTCAAGTATCTCTTCTGGCAAGCCATTCTTGGGAATATGTCTTGGTCTGCAGCTGCTTTTTACTGAGAGTGAAGAGTTTGGCCATTGTCAAGGGCTTGATATTATCAAGGGAAGGGTAGTAAGATTTCCAAATACAGGGCTCAAGATCCCTCATATGGGCTGGAATCAATTAAATATAAAGAAAAAGTCACCAATATTGCAGGATATACCGGACAAAACCTTTACCTATTTTGTCCATTCCTATTTTGTCGTCCCTGAAGATAAAGAGGTTGTTTCCACAACAACGGATTACGGCATAGAGTTTGTCTCTTCTATCTGGAAGGATAACCTTTATGCGGTTCAATTCCATCCAGAAAAAAGCCAATCTCAAGGATTAGCCATGCTCAAGGCATTTGCCTGTCTTGAAAATTGATACAGGCATCATGTAATAGTTCACCGCAGAGTCGCAGAGACACAGAGAAATTAACAAAAATTAGAATCCAGAACACAGAAAAGCAAAAAGAAAGAATCTGTAGTCTCTCATCTGTGCTCTGTATTCTGATTTATTCTCTGTGTCTCTGCGACTCTGCGGTTAGCTGAACTGCTACGGTATCTATTCACCTGCGAATCTCGTTTTCAGTAAGGTAACAATTCGTGTCTGTCTCCCAGGTGTCATTGGTCATTGATTCCGCACGAACCCTGAAACCGCCGCCACAAAGGTCTAAAAATCTGCACATAGCACATCGTCCCTTTATATACTTTTTTCTCTCCCTAAGTTTTGTCAATAGATGCTCGGTTTTAGTCCACAACTGGCTGAAATTTTCCTCTCGTATGTTTCCTATTGTGTAATGCCTCCAGAATTGATCAGGGTGGACATTCCCCTTGTGGTCGATAGAGCTTATCCCTGACCCAGAACTGTGCAGTCCGCCGCCATTCCATTCTAATAACCTGTAAACCCATTCAGCTCGCGGATCATTTTGTTCCAATAATTTTAGATAGACATAGGGTCCATCGCAATGGCTATCCACAGTCAATATCTCACAATCAACACCCCTTTGAACAAAATCCCTTGCCTTTTGCAAGATTAAATCCAAAGCATCCCGTGTTTCTTCATTACTTAATGCCTCAATATCCTTTCCGCGACCTGAAGGGACAAGGTGATAAAAGCAAACCCTCCTAATCCCTTTTTCCTCGATAAGAGCAAAAATCTCATCAAGCTCTTTATACGTATGTCTGGTAAGGGTTAACCTCAGACCCGTCTTCTGTCCAACTGCAATGCAATTTTCAAACCCATTCAGTGTTTTTTCAAAGGCACCATCCATTCCGCGAAACCGATCATGCGTTTCACCGATACCATCCAGACTAATACCAACATAGATGAAACCAGTCTCTTTAATCCTTGCCGCAATCTGAGAAGTTATCAAGCTGCCGTTTGTTGAAAGAACCGTTCTAATCCCAAGATTTCGTGCATATTTTGCCAGCTCGAATATATCATGCCTCATCAGTGGCTCACCACCAGAAAAAAGCAATGCTGGCACCTTAAATTCAGCCAGGTTATCGATTACTACCTTTGCCTCATCGGTTGAAAGTTCCCCTTCATACTTTTTATTATCAGAATCGCTGTAGCAATGCAGGCATTTCATATTGCAAGTTCTGGTGATGTTCCAGACAACAATTGGTTTGCGGTCTGATGCTGTTTCGGCAACCTTATACCCTTCAGCCTCACCCAATTTTATCTTGTCCAATTCCCTGCCATACCTATGGGGAACAGATATCGATTCTTTGCCACAATAAAGATAGGTTATATCAATCATATTATTTCCTCCTTTTTCCTGCATTATACCCTGAATGGTTATGCAAAATCCATTGGGCTTTTTACGCCAAGCATATTTTTTTGAGCTATATGGGTATATATCATAGTAGTCTGAAGATTGGAATGCCCTAAAAGTTCCTGGACAGTTCTTATATCATAACCATTTTCTAACAAATGTGTTGCAAAGCTGTGCCTGAGGGTATGAATATTTTGCATTTTTTGTTATATTAGATTTTATCACTGCTTGTTGAAAAGCTTTTTGAAGGGTAGATGGATATAATGGCTAAATATCTCCTTTTTTAATTATACATAAACAATATAATTATAACAACCTTTTTCTTGTTTGTCAAGTCAAAAATGTAAATTTTGCTTGACACTTTTTTTGAATTATGCTATAGTTGTGTTAAATTAGCTATGGAAGATAATAAGTAATGTTACTCCATGCAAACGATAATGTGGTAGAGGAATGGTTAGGAGTGAAAGAGACAGTAAGTGGTTGGAGAATGCTATTAAGGAAGAGCGTAAGCCGGAATGAGAAAGAAGTGTTGATTTGATAAGAAAGAGGTGTAGTTGGTCTCATACATTAATAATGGGCGTTGGAGTAACAAGTCGTTGGAGCAGACTGCGGGATGTGCAAGAGGCATTTTGTGGCATTTCAAACATGAGGAGTCTCATACACATTACGAGGACGTGCCAGCCCCGCAGCAGCTCAACATTTAGGCGTTATACGCAACAAATAGGAACTAACGAATGAATATATCTGAAGCAACAAGAAGAGATATTTTCGATTCTATTGTGATAGAAAAAGTGTCTTGGAACGGTAGATTAGAAGAACCAGATTTTCTTGCCCGATTGTATGACTTGAAATCTATGCCTTCATCTGACTCTCGCTTTTCTGATGCGTATGATGATATATGGCAACATCGAATCAATAATTATGATTGGGATGATTATTGGGTTTTTACGGACACAAGGTTTAATTTGCTTCATGGTGAAGATGAAATGTTTCTCAGATTTCTATGTGAAACACTTCATCCAGTAGTAAGGACTGACCCCGAAGAAATAGAGCGTTTAAGACAAGGTTATAATCTGTTACTCAGAAATGATGGGTATGAAATAGTACCGAAAACTAAAATGGGAGGTCGTTCGATATTTGCAGCTCGTCAAATAGCATTATCAGCAGACATTCATGTTAAATCCTTAAAACAGAAATTTACTGGCACTGATGCAAATTATGTTATAGATCAAATAACACGAATGGAAAGTGCTGTTGAAAATGATCCTGGTCTATCAATAGGAACTGCGAAAGAATTAGTAGAAACTGTCTGTAGAACAATTATTGAAGAAAGAGGAAAAGAAGTAGTAGGTTCACCTGATTTGCCAAAATTAGTAAAGCAAACAGTTAAAGAACTAAAATTAACCCCATCAGATATACCAGATGAAGCAAAAGCATCGGAAAGCATCAAAAGACTATTGAGCAATCTGGCTACGATTACAAATGGAATTGCAGAGCTAAGAAATAGTTATGGAACTGGGCATGGTAAAACGGCTAATACAAAAGGATTAGGGGCAAGACATGCAAAATTAGCAGTTGGAGCAGCTTCAACATTAGCAATATTCTTGGTTGAGACCCACAATGAAAAAAGCGTATAACCAGTCGCTGCACCTAACTGCGGGTGACTGTGCCGTGATTAAAGTTTTGTGGTTTATCAAGGTTTTATCTTGCTAATAAAGTTTATCTGTAATTCTCCCCGCAGTAGATTAGCTTTATCGTTAGATTTTTGATTGTGGGATTCTTAACTTTTTGTATGCTTATGTGTACAATATATTAAAAAGTCATCAGGAGGTGTCTT
>DYDG01000060.1 GCA_020717845.1 Marinifilum sp.
CAGGGCTTAGTGTTGGGACAGCCACAATGGCTTTGGATAGCCAGAAATTGGAAGGCAAGACAGCGACAGGGCTTGAGGTTGGCACAGCCACCATGGCTTTGGACAGCCAGAAGTTGGAAGGCAAGTCAGCGGCACAACTTACTGTTGGCACAGCCACTATGGCATTGGACAGCCAGAAATTGGAAGGCAAGTCAGCGGCAGGGCTTGAGGTTGGCACTGCTACAATGGCCTTGGACAGCCAGAAGTTGGAAGGCAAATCAGCGGCAGGGCTTAGTGTTGGGACAGCCACAATGGCTTTGGATAGCCAGAAATTGGAAGGCAAGACAGCGACAGGGCTTGAGGTTGGCACAGCCACCATGGCTTTGGACAGCCAGAAGTTGGAAGGCAAGTCAGCGGCACAACTTACTGTTGGCACAGCCACTATGGCATTGGACAGCCAGAAATTGGAAGGCAAGTCAGCGGCAGGGCTTGAGGTTGGCACTGCTACAATGGCCTTGGACAGCCAGAAGTTGGAAGGCAAATCAGCGGCAGGGCTTAGTGTTGGGACAGCCACAATGGCATTGGACAGCCAGAAATTGGAAGGCAAGACAGCGACAGGGCTTGAGGTTGGCACTGCTACCATGGCTTTGAATAGCCAGAGGTTGGAAGGTAAGTCAGCAACAGGGCTTGAGGTTGGAAGGTAAGTCAGCAGCAGGGCTTGAGGTTGGCACAGCAACAATGGCTTTGGATAGCCAGAAGTTGGAAGGCAAGTCAGCGGCAGGGCTTGAGGTTGGCACTGCTACCATGGCCTTGGATAGCCAGAAGTTGGAAGGCAAGTCAGCGGCAGGGCTTCAGGTTGGCACAGCCACCATGGCCTTGGACAGCCAGAAGTTGGAAGGCAAGTTAGCGGCAGGGCTTAGTGTTGGGACAGCCACAATGGCTTTGGACAGCCAGAAATTGGAAGGCAAGTTAGCGGCACAACTTAGTGTTGGCACAGCCACCATGGCATTGAATAGCCAGAAATTGGAAAGCAAGACAGCGGCAGGGCTTGAAGTTGGCACAGCCACTATGGCTTTGGACAGCCAGAAGTTAGAAGGCAAGACAGCGGCACAACTTCAGGTTGGCACAGCCACCATGGCACTGAACAGCCAGAAGTTGGAAGGCAAGACAGCGACACAACTTCAGGTTGGCACAGCAACAATGGCCTTGGACAGCCAGAAGTTGGAGGGCAAACAAGCGGCAAAACTTAGTGTTGGCACAGCCACTTACGCCTTTAATGCCGATAAGTTAGATGGGAAAGAACCTTCAGAGCTTACAGTAGGCATAGCCACCAGTGCAATCAGTCGTCACTACATAGGCGAATCTTATGGTGGCGGTAAAGTATTTTGGGTTGACTCAAGCGGTCAGCACGGTTTAATAGCTGCCACAGCTGACCAGCATACAAGTATTCAATGGGGTCTTAATAGTATTACAACAACCGGAGCAACCAAAGATGGTGTATATGCAGGAAGGGTAAATACCGCTTTAATTATAAGTAAGCAGGGTGTAGGCAGTTATGCCTATGCCGCACAAGTTTGTAATGACTACGAGGTTACTGTAAATAGCGAATATTACGATGACTGGTACTTACCATCAAAATACGAGCTAAATTTATTGTATCAGCAAAGAGATGCTGCTGGCGGTTTTAGTAGTGGGCTCTACTGGAGTTCTACGGAGTTCAGTAACTCCCTCGCGTGCGACAAGTACTTCTACAATGGCGATCAGTACCGCGACAGTAAGTACCGCCTAATCTATGTGCGTGCTATCAGAGCTTTTTAACTATTAATCTTACCGCGAAGCGGTCGAATTTTTTGAGGAAAAGATGGCATTAACACACGAGTTAGAAATTCACCGCAGAGACGCAAAGGCACAGAGAATGGAGAATGGAGATTAATCAAATTACAGAAAAGATAATTGGTTTAGCAATTGAAATACACAAGACACTTGGACCAGGACTTTTAGAGTCTGCCTATGAAGAGTGCTTGTGTTATGAGTTAGCAAAAACAAAGATACATTTTAGAAGGCAAGTTGATTTGCCAGTAGTTTATAAAGAGGTCAAATTAGATTGTGGCTATCGACTTGATATTCTTGTTGAAGAAAAGGAAAGATTGATATAATAAACCTTTGTGTGCTTTGTAGCTTTATGTGAGGAAATAAAGGAGGAGATAAAAATGAGTCTTGTCATTTCAGATGAGATTGTTCGGGCAACACATGTAAGTGAGACAGAATTAACTCAGGAAATTGCAGTAATGCTTTTCCAGAGAGAAAAGTTAACATTAGGACAAGCCAGTCAACTTGCCTTGATGAGTCAATTGCAATTCCAACACTTGCTGGCCAGTCGGCACATTCCTATCCATTACGATGTAAAAGAGTTCGAGCAGGATATCAAAACCTTGAAGGAGATGAAACGGTTATGATTGTTATCAGCAACACTTCTCCTATTACAAATCTGGCTGCTATTGGACAATTAGAACTACTACAACAGCTTTACGGAAAAATATTAATTCCCCGGGCAGTATGTGACGAAATGTATTTGGGGCAACCTGGTGCAAGGGAGATTCAATCTTTTTCGTGGATTGAAATTAAGCAGACAACCAACCAGTCTCTGGTAGATGTACTGTCTTCTGAGTTAGATAAAGCTGAATCTGAAGCAATTGCTCTTGGAGTCGAATTAAAAGCAGGCCTTTTGCTTCTTGATGAACGTCGGGGAAGGGAAGTAGCTTTTAGATTAAAGCTAAAATTCATTGGGCTTTTAGGGCTTCTTCTCGAAGCAAAACACAAAAAGCTTATTTCAGCTATCAAGCCAGTGCTTAACGATTTAATAATAAAGGCAGGATTTTGGGTAAGCAATAGTCTTTATACTTATATCTTGCAAACAGCAGGCGAAAGTTAGGGTTAGTATACGTGACGTATCTTGACCTAATAAACCTTTGTGTGAGAATATAAAAAAATGAGGTAGATGTAAAAATGAAGAAGATATTAGTAACAGGATTATGGTTGTTACTCTCTTGCCTGCCAGCCTTTGCTTATGAGGTAGAGTGGCAGGTGTTTGTTACCGTTGGTGGTGAAGCTATGGGTGGAGAGTGGGGTGTAGTCTCATCTGTGGGACAGTCTATCAGTGGGGTTAGCCAGTCAGCAGGCGGGACATATTCATGTGAAGGAAGTTATGTCAGTATGGCAGAGAGTATTCAATTCACGCTTACGGCTGATGCCATCTCCTCTACTCTGGTCAAATTAACCTGGAATGATAATCTGGCGGATAAGAAGTATTATTCCCTCTCAAGAGATGGACTTTCTCTGGCTACACAACTTTCTAAGGACAGGACATCTTATGAGGACACCTCTCAACTCAAGGCAGATACCCAATATCAATATCTCCTCACAGCTTACGATGCCAATGATGCTCTCCTGGCTACTGTCACGGCTGCTGCAATCACACCTGTATTTAAGGAGAGGTTTATCCCCTACCATAATCTCTTCCATCCAGCAAAAGGCGAAAAGGTATCTATTTATTATAAGATAGATAATTCTACCCATGTGAGTATAAAGCTCTATAACTTAGCCGGGGAAATGGTCAGGGCACTGGTGGATGATAATAAAGAAGCAGGCCAATACTGGATAGATTGGGACGGCAAAAATGATGATGGAAATCTATGTGCTGCTGGAGTATACATCATCCAGATAAAGACAGATAGCTTTACAGAGAGTAAGAAGATTATTTTGATCAAGTGAGGTGAATAATGAAAAAATACTTATTGATAATAGCATTATTCTTAATCAGCACTACAGATTTAGTCCAGGCTAAGTCTGCTGGAGAATGCGGGGCAGTAGGACTCAAATTCCCTCCAACTGCCCGAGCTATGGGGATGGGTGAGGCAATGACAGCCGTAGGTGATGATATAAATGCATTATACTTCAACCCGGCTGGTCTGGCAGGAATAGACAGAGAGTTTTCTTCCTGCTATCAGGATGGGATATTAGACAGCTCCTATACCTGTTTTTCCTATTCTCAAGCTACCAATGTCGGAGGATTGGGATTGATTCTGGGTTTGTTGGATGGTGGAAAAGCTGCCATCTATGAATTTAATGGCACAGAGCGTAATCTTAATACCCAAAAGGATATATACCTCCATGCTGGACTGGGAAGAATACTGAAAGAGAATCTGAAGGTAGGTGGTGGAATCAAGATAATAAGCAGTAAGTTAGCTGAGGAATATAATGCCTCTGGCATAGGGATTGACGTTGGATTATTGATGGAAAAGAATGGCAAGAATCTTGGTGTCTCTTTACAAAACTTAGGCTTAGGACTAAAGTATGAAAATGAGAAAAGCTGCCTGCCTGCTGCCTTAAGGATTGGTGGAACAGTAAGACCAGAAGGGATACCACTTATTCTGGCTTTAGAGGGGAAAAAGGTATTGGATGAGAGATTCAGTCTGGGGCTGGGCAGTGAATATTGGTGTAATGGCTTTTTAGCTCTAAGATTGGGTTATAAAACAGGTAACGAAAATCAAGGGATAGCTGGAGGTTTTGGCATAAGACACCAGAAACTTCAGTTCGACTATGCCTTTGTGCCCATAAAAAACTTAGACAGTAATCATCGTATTTCTCTGCTGCTCAGGTTCTAATGTAGAGACGCAATATTTTGCGTCTCTACTACATACGTTAATATAACCGTAGGGGCGGGGTTTTCCCGCCCATGCGAAAATCACAAGCAAGATGCTTGTGCTATTGAAAAATGGAGGGAGGAAAGATCATGCACAGATTATTAAACCGAGTTTTTAAGCTTGAGTCCTATGGAACAACGGTACAGACAGAGCTTCGGGCAGGGTTGGTTATATTTTTAACCATGGCATATATTGTAGTAGTTAATCCAGCCATATTAGGAGTAGCAGGGATACCGAAAGATGCCTGTACCACGGCTACAATCATGACAATAATCTTTGGCACATTATTGATGTCATTATATGCCAACCGTCCATTTGCTATTGCCCCGTTAATGGGTGAGAATGCGTTTGTAGCCTTTACCGTATGCAAGGTTATGGGCTATTCATGGCAGACGGCATTAGCCGCAGTTTTTGTTAGTGCAATCATGGTAACATTGATTAGTATTACCAATGCCCGCGCATGGTTGGTTGATGCTATTCCTTTATCCTTAAAATATGCACTGGCTGTTGGGATTGGGTTATTTCTCACCTTTATCGGCTTAAACGAAACAGGGATAGTGGCTCTTGGTGTCCCTGGTGCACCAGTCCATCTGGGTAAGATCAATAGCCCAATGGTACTTCTTGCCCTCTTTGGTTTATTGCTAACCATAATCCTATTGATTCGTAAGATTCCGGGTGCAATACTTATCAGCATAATTACTACCACTATCGTTGGCATTAGCTTCAAATTAGTCCCATTGCCAACTCAAATTGTAAGCTTGCCACCATCAGTTGCACCAACATTTTTCAAGTTTGATTTTGGGCAGGTGTTCACCTTTAGCTTTTTCCCGATACTACTGACAATGTTTTTAATGGATTTCTTAGATATGATGGGGACATTAATCGGCTGTTCTTCGTTAGCCGGGTTCTTAGATGAAAAGGGTAACCTGCCGCAAGCCAAACGGCCAATGCTGGTGGATTCCATTGCCAGCGTATTCAGTTCTGCAATGGGGACAACGACCAGTGGAAGTTATATCGAATCAGCTACTGGTATTCAAGAAGGGGGACGAACAGGGTTAACAACCCTTGTGGTTGCCTTATTATTTTGCTTAAGTTTATTCTTTACACCATTTCTAACTGTGATCCCGCCACAGGCATATGGACCAGCCTTGATTGTAGTTGGATTAATGATGCTGTCGCCAATCACAAAGATTAATTTTCAGGACTATACCGAACTCATCCCTGCATTTATTACCATTTGCTTGATGAGTTTTACCTACAATATTGGTGTTGGCTTGATTGCCGGATTTGTCCTGTATCCGATTCTAAAGCTTGCAGCTGGTCGGTATAAAGAGATTGCTCCTGGATTATGGGTGCTTTTTACCCTTTCATTGCTCTTCTTTATTTTCTATCCGTACTAATACCTCGTGATATTTACTATGACAATTCAAGGGGGAACGAGATTGAAACCAATAATTGGAATCAGTGGCTCTATAGATAATGCAGGAAGAATATTTGCTCATGAAAATTATATTAAATCTGTATACAAAGCAGACGGAATACCAATAATTCTGCCACATATTCATGATGAATACATCTTGAACAATATACAAGGGATGGTGCTTACAGGGGGAGATGATATTCCGTCGAATATGTTTGGAGAAAAGACGGTATGTCTTATCAAACCAGAAAAGAATCAAAGGCTGCAACATGACCTCTGGTTAATACAAAAATTAAAAGAAAGAGCTATCCCAACACTTGGTATCTGTTATGGGATGCAGATAGTTAATGTTGCTCTTGGTGGAACACTTTATCAAGATATACAGACACAGCATCCACAGGCAATTAATCACTTGCAAAAGACAGAGGCAGCAACCCTGGCAAATGCCCTGGTTCATTCAGTAACAATAAAACCTTCAACAACCTTAGCCTCTATTCTTAATAACCATGAAAATTTAATAGTAAATAGCACCCACCATCAGGCTGTTAAGGATGTTGGAATGGGATTGATTGCTTCTGCTGTATCACCAGATGGGATTATAGAGGCAATTGAGTCCCTGAATGGATGGTTCTTAGGAATACAATGGCACCCTGAAAAGCTGGATAATGAATCTTCCAGCCAGATATTTTCTTATCTTGTTGCAACTGCTGGTAGAGACGCAACATCTTGCGTCTCTACCATATTATGAGGGTTATAATGCTATGCTACATCATCAAAAGAATACTTCTGACATTACCAGTCCTATTTGGTATTGCTACAATTACCTTTATCCTTCTTTTCCTTGTGCCGGGTGATGCTACATTATGCGTGGTTGGTGAACGGGTAGATAAAGAAACCATGGAGATAATAAGGAAAGAGCGGGGGCTGGATAAGCCGATTGTGGAAAGATATATAAATTATCTCTCCAGGCTTATCCACCTTGACCTTGGCCGTTCTTATTCTACAGGGATACAGGTAAGCAAGGCTATATCGCAGCGATTTCCCAATACCTTGTATCTGACTATAGCGGCTATGTTTGTAGCTATAATTATAGGCATTCCCCTGGGTATATTCTCAGCAGTAATGAGGGGAAGGTTTGTAGATTATATCTGTATGTTTTTGGCTGTCTTTGGGGTATCTACCCCTGTCTTTTGGTTTGGACTATTACTCATTTGTGTTTTCTCTATCTATCTTGGCTGGCTACCAGCCTCTGGCATGGGCAATGGTGACATTCGGCATCTTATTATGCCAGCACTAACGCTTGGACTACATTCTGTTGCCTTTATTGCTCGAATTACAAGAACAAGTATGCTTGAGGTTATAGGAGAGAATTACATTCGCACTGCAAGGGCAAAAGGTGTTTATGAATATATGGTTATTCTTAAACATGCGATTAAGAATGCATTAATCCCAATAATTACCTTGATTGGGCTGGATTTTGGCAGTTATCTAAACGGTTCTGTTCTTACTGAGACAATATTTGGCTGGCCTGGTCTTGGACGATATGCGGTTGAGGGCATCATGAAACGGGATATACCGATTGTTATGGGCACTGTTCTCTTTGGTGCAACAGTATTTGTTTTAGCAAATTTAGTAGTAGACATACTATATTATCTCTTAAATCCACGTATAAGATATGATAAAAAATGATTAAACGATTATTCAGTAACAAAATGGTACTATTTGGCGGAAGTATAGTCCTGATATTTGTAGTAGTGGCAATATGCTGTCCCTTGCTTTCGCCTTATGACCCATATCAGATAAATCTCTGTGAACGCCTCCAGCCTCCAAGCAAAGAGCATCTGTGTGGGACAGATAACATTGGACGGGATGTGCTTTCCAGAATTATTTATGGAACAAGGGTTTCATTGGCAATAGGTGTAATTGCTACCCTTATCTCCCTGATTTTTGGGCTTTTCTTTGGGGTGCTTGGCGGGTATTTTGGCGGGTATATAGACAAGATGGTTTTATGTCTTATAGATATTATGCTTGCCTTTCCAGGTCTTTTATTAGCCATAGGGATTGCTGTCGCTATTGGTCCGGGTCTTCTGACATTGTTTATGGCTTTATCCATAGTTGGCTGGGCAGGGTTTGCCCGAATGGTTAGAGGGGTGGTCATAGCGGCTAAGGAACAGGCTTATGTCGAAGCAGCAAGGGCAATTGGTGTCTCAGATATGGGTATAATTACAAGACATATCCTGCCCAATTGTTTGTCTATGGTGATAGTTCTATCTACATTGAAGATAGGTTCATTTATCCTTGGAGAGGCAGCCTTAAGCTTTCTTGGGCTGGGTGCTCAACCACCAACACCTACATGGGGTTCAATGGTAAGCACAGGCTTTGTCTTTCTGCGTTCAGCACCATGGATTTCTATTATTCCCGGACTGACAATAGCTGTAGTGGTAATTGGATTTAATCTTTTGGGTGATGGATTGCGAGACATATTTGACCCAAAACTCAGACAAAAAATAGATTGACTAAGAGAGAGTTATGCTTGATGTTCAAGTTTTTTAAGCTGAGCAATCAATTTTTAGCTTATTGAAGGGCGATATGTTTATAGACCAGATACCAGCCATTTAGCTCAAGCCCAATAGGGGCGGCATGTATGCTTAATAGGGATAGGACTTACGCAAAAAAATAGCGACCTGTGTAGTTCTGACCTTCCACTAAACAATTAAACAATTTCTCCCCATTTCACTGACGCATTACTCCGGTACTATTTTTCTTGCCCGATTTGTTCTTTTGTTCCTACGGTTCGACCAATCAGGGCGGGGAAACCCCGCCCCTACCGCTTGATTCACCCTTCCATTTCCGCACCACTCTCCTATCTCCGCACCCCACACCACTGTTCCTCCATTCCCACACTGCTCTCCCTGCCTCGCTTCACACTTCCCACCACTCCTCCATTCACGCACTACCCCCAGCTATTCCTCTACCGTTCACTGGCTGATTCCCGAATTTTGCGAAAACTGATTGACACAACATTAGATTCTATGGTATAATTAAATTCATTCCCTCATGACAATTAAAATTGTGGGTTATGAGTAGGGTGGGCATTGCCCACCAATCTATTTCTGTCATCTACACCTTTTTGGTGGGCAATGCCCACCCTACCCCGAAGATTAAATGTCATGAGATACTATCTACAAAATCTTCAGGCAAAACCTATTCAGTCGAGGAGAATTATATGCTTGCCAATAATTTAAGAGAGATATTTAAGTATTTTGTAGTTACAAGCCCACTTGTAACCAAAGAAGAATTGGACCAGTGTTTCGTAGAAAGACCAAATGGCCCGTTGAAGCACATGGAACAATATTTATGTACCGTACCACAACCAGCAAAAATTCTCTTTACAGGCCATCGAGGCAGTGGTAAGTCAACTGAATTAAATAAACTTGTGATGAATCTACATGACCAATTCTTTATTGTAAAGATTTCCATCAGAAAATCTCTCGACCTCTATGACCTTAACTATGTTGATGTCCTCTACACTTGTGCCTTAAAACTTTTACAGCAAGCATACGAAAGTAAGATAAAAATAAATAAAGGACTACTTAAGCATATCTTTGAAGGACTGCATTATGATGAAATTACCGAAGAAAAGGTGATAACCATATCCAAAGAAGGAGATATTTCAGGTAATCTTAACTTATTGGCAGTAAAGATGGAAGGGAAATTGAATAAAGAAGAGGTTACCAGAAAAATAATGCGTAGAGAAATAACACCAAGGCTATCAGAACTTATAGAAAATATAAACCTTATCATTGATGAAATTAAAGGGAAAACAGAAAAGGATGTGCTTATTATCATTGAGGATACTGATAAGACTACCATTGACATTGCTCAAAAGCTCTTTTTCCAATATGGGGAATCACTTTTAAGTATCAATTCCAAGATTATCTACACCTATCCTATTGCCTTGCGATATTCAAATGACTTTTCGCAAATTGCCAAGACTTTTAAGGTATTTTTTCTGCCAAACCTGACTATTTTTGACAAATATGGCAAGAAAGACGACATTGGATATGAGAAGTTAAAAGAGGTTGTCTCAAGACGAATAAATCCTTCCCTTATCAAAGAAGATGCCCTGGATGAAATAATCAAACTAAGCGGCGGCTTAATGATAGAATTAATCTCTATCATTCAAGGTGCTGCCCTTGATTCTTTAGCCAATGAAAAAAATGTGATTGATTCTGATGCCGTACGTAATGCTGTTAATGATATTCGTAATGATTATAGCGGTATGCTTACTAAAGAACAGTATCAGAAACTTAAAGAAATCAATGAGGATAAGGAAAAAAAGATAGTCAATGACCCTACTATTTGCCAGTTACTTCACAATCTTACCTTATTAGAATATCGTAATGGCGAGGTATGGGCAGATGTCCATCCTATTGTTAAACCACTTCTATAGAAGGGACAAAAATGGATTTATTTGAGCAAGAAATCAATCGATTATCCATACTTATAGATGTATCAAAAACCTGTTTTGCCCTGGCGGTTTATAATGAGCCAACCATGCCGCAAGAGATTACTAAAAGATTAAAGGCTAATCTTAAGCTTGATATAGATGAATGTTACGTTACCACTATTATTAAAAACCCATTACGACTGCTTATAGACAAGAATATTTCTCCACAAGAACACCATACCGTATGCTTTTATGATATAGAAAAGGGATTGCCTGAATTATTAGGCTACATAAACTTAAATCGCGATGAACTGGCTGGATACAACTCTTCGCTTATCTTCTGGGTTACTGAAGATACCTACAAGCAGCTGTCTGTAAAATCACCAGACTTTTTCTCAAGACATAGCGGTAGATTTGATTTTACTATTCCTGTCAAAAAGGAGTTTGGCATACTGGGGTTAATCGACCTGGTAAACTTTTCTCCTCAATCTAATGATATGGGTTCTGAATACTCACAGAAATTCCTTAATTATTATTACGCTCAAGCCAGACAGATTGTTGAAGACTATGGTTTTGAGTATATCAAGGACATTGGTGATGCTGTATTATTCTTTGGCAAGATAGATAAGACTGAGGATTTTATTAAAATCATACTTGCCCTGTTTCAGGAAAAGAGGATAAAAGACAGCTTTGGGTTCAAGGTATCCTTAAGAATGGTAAGTCATTGTGGATTCTTTAATTTCTGGTTGGATAAGTATGGTAAAAAGGTAGATGTGGCAGGTTCTGAAGCTATCAGGACATTCAGACTGGAAAAAGAGGCAAGGGCAGAGGAAATAATTGTTACCAGAATACTTTTTGAAGGCTTGCAATCTCACTTGAAAGACTATTCTATAGAATCCTTTCAGGAGACTCAACCAAGGCTGTTAAAGGGTTTTAGCCAGGAACCAGTATTTATCCATAGACTTATTTCACCTAAAAACATAGAGGAAAAATCAGTCAATCTGCTTGATTGGCGACTGCAAGAGCTTAAGGATAGATCTCAAAAAATACCTGTCCTGGCTGGATTATATGAGCCTGTGGATATTGAGAAAAACTTTATCGACCTGACCATTGCACCAGAAAAAATACCACAAACACATGGCTTCCATAGAAAAATGGTATCCCCTGATGGATGGGGTCTCAAAGAGGAAAGAGGGAATCGACAGACGGAATGGGATGAAGGGTATCGTGAACCCATTGAGAAAACAAAATTTACTGCTAAAGAGATATTTGAGGAATTTAATAAAGGGTTTATCTACGGCTCACCAGGTGCAGGTAAGACGACTATTCTACATTATTTTGTTCATCAGACATTTAAGATACAGGGTGTGATGCCTGTCTTTGTAAAATGTATGCACCTGCCTGATTTTGAAGTGTGGTCCGAAAAAAAGGGCTATAACCCAAAAACAGTAAGGAATGATGTCAAACAATGTCTGGAATACCTGTTCTATGGTTTTTTGTTTCCAGGTAAGGAAAAATCTCCGCAGGCATTATCCCCAGATGAGCTTATTGCCTTACAAATGGCAGAGCAAGAGATGCTTACTGCCTGGAGTAAATCAAGGCTATCTGTTTATGTTGATGGCCTGGATGAGGCAGCGTTTGAAGCTCGACAGATAATCGTTGATATTGTTAAAGCTGTCATGAACGCATCTAATCCAAACAAAAAATCTGAGGATGTAAATCGTATATTCCTTACCTCAAGATATTCTGACCGTGAGAGATATGATGAGGGAAAAGAGCATGTCCTGCATGTTGCTCAATTGGATATGGAGCAATTGCGGCAATTAGCAAGGGTATTTTATCACCCGGAATCAGATTTATATAAAGAATTTGATGATATTGTCTGGAGGGATGAGGTAGTTCAAAAGGTTGCCGGCACACCGCTTACAGGTTTATTGGTTATGGTCTATTACGAGGTCTTCCACAGGATTGACCGCAGATACCAGATGTATGACCTGTTATTAAAATTCTTTCTCCTCAGGGTCTGGAACCTTATTAAGGAGAAGGCAGAAGGGGATATATCGTGGCAATTCAGAGGGTTAAAGGAATTCTTTATAGAAGCAAAAAAGGAAGGATTCTTAAAAACCCATCCTGATATAGCTAAACAATATGATTGTTTATCAACACTTGCCTATGAATGCCTGTATCGGTCTGCCTCAGAAGAGCCGTTACGCAGTATACCCATCAGGACTATTTATGAATACATTAAGAATCAAGGGATTGAATGTGTGGATGAATGGCTGGCCGGGTTCAGGCAAGAGCAGTTACTCGTTACCGCTGGATATGAGGAGTATACTATTGTTCATTCCTCAGTGATGGAGTTTCTGGCTGCAAGAAGGATTGTCCATATAGGGTTTGATTCTCAGATTAAACAAATTGTCAATCAGGATATTAAATCTCAGCTTGAAACACTGATTATTGCTGCAAGCAGTCCCTTAGATACTGGTTATAAAATTATCCATAGTATTAAGCAAGGATTTAAGGATGAAGATTTTTTACAGAATAAACCACTTGTTATCCTCTCTTACCGCTGTCTGTGTGAGGTAGAGGCAATGGAAAAGGCTGAATTGCAGCTATTGGGACTACAAATCCAGCAAGAACAAAAATTAGATGAACTAAAACAAAAAAGACCGGAATGGCTGTATCTAAGATTGGCTGAGATTGTGCTGCTTAAGGATCTAAAGGGATTAGAATCTGGAGTGAAGGATTATGAAAAAATACTCACCGGACTTCCACTTACCAGCCTTTTAGAATATCTGCCACAGAATGATTTCTTTGATGCATTTGAAAATCAGCGGCTGAAATTGCTGAAATGTATGATGGGTAAGGATAAAGAGATAGAGCAAGAAATAAATAACTGGGTAGATAAATGGTATATAGAAAAATTTGGCGGGCATAGATCCTTGCTTAGATTGGATATTAAAGAATATCACCCTGATGATAAGAATTTTAATTACTATCAGAAGAATGTTTCTCATCTATTACAAGGTTTCTTAGGATCACCTAATATGAGGCATGATTCTGGAATTTTAGGTTGTGCCTTCTCTTCAGATGGGAGGTATCTGCTCTCTGCATCCTCGGATAACAGTTTGCGGTTATGGGATAGTGATACAGGTAAGGAGATGCGGCAATTTACCGGGCATACTGGCTGGGTTAATGGTTGTGCCTTTTCAAACGATGGCAGGCTGATACTTTCTGCATCCTCGGATCACACATTGCGGTTATGGGATAGTGATACAGGCAGACAGATACGGCAATTTACCGGGCATACTGGCGGGGTTAATAGTTGTGCCTTTTCAAACGATGGCAGGCTGATACTCTCTGCATCTAATGATAGGACTTTGCGGTTATGGGATAGTGATACAGGCAGACAGATACGGCAATTTACTGGGCATACTAAGTGGATTAATAGTTGTGCCTTTTCAAACGATAGCAGGCTGATACTTTCTGCATCCTCGGATCACACATTGCGGTTATGGGATAGTGATACAGGCAGACAGATACGGCAATTTACCGGGCATACTGGCGGGGTTAAAAGTTGTGCCTTTTCAAACGATGGCAGGCTGATACTCTCTGCATCTTCGGACAAGACTTTGCGGTTATGGGATAGTGATACAGGCAGACAGATACGGCAATTTGCTGGGCATACTATCGGGGTTAAAAGTTGTGCCTTTTCAAACGATGGCAGGCTGATACTCTCCGCATCTTCGGACAAGACTTTGCGGTTATGGGATAGGGATACAGGTGAGGAGATACGGCAATTTACCGGGCATACTGGCTGGATTAATAGTTGTGCCTTTTTAAACGATGACAGGCTGATACTTTCTGTATCTGGTGATGGGACATTGCGGCTATGGGATAGGGATACAGGCAGACAGATACGGCAATTTGCCGGACATACTGACTGGGTTAATAGTTGTGCCTTTTCAAACGATGGCAGGCTGATACTCTCTGCATCTTCGGATAACACATTGCGGTTATGGGATAGGGCTACAGGCAAGGAAATGCAGAAATTTACCGGGCATACTGGCTGGATTAATGGTTGTGCCTTTTCAAACGATGGCAGGCTGATACTCTCTGCATCCAGGGATAACACATTGCGGTTATGGGATAGGGCTACAGGCAGACAGATACGGCAATTTACTGGGCATACTGGTGGGGTTAAAAGTTGTGCCTTTTCAAACGATGGCAGGCTGATACTCTCTGCATCTGGTGATGGGATGCGGGTATGGGATAGGGATACAGGCAGACAGATACGGCAATTTGCCGGACATACTGACTGGGTTAATAGTTGTGCCTTTTCAAACGATGGCAGGCTGATACTCTCTGCATTCTGGGATAACATGCGGTTATGGGATAGGGATACAGGTGAGAAGATACGGCAATTTACCGGGCATACTAAGTGGATTAATAGTTGTGCCTTTTCAAACGATGGCAGGCTGATACTCTCTGCATCCTCGGATAAAACATTGCGGTTATGGGATAGGGATACAGGCGAGGAGCTACGGCGATTTATCGGGCATACTGGCGGGGTTAATGGTTGTGCCTTTTCAAACGATGGCAGGCATATCATATCTGTATCTACGGATAGAACATTGCGGGTATGGGATAAGGAATCAGGGGATGAGGTATTCCGAATAGACCTGTTATGGACACCTCAGGCTATATCCTTAAGCCCTAATCCTGATGACGAGTGGGTATTAGTTACTGCAAACAGAAATGCTACCCTAACCATCTTTGACCTTAAAGAGAGGCAGGAAATAAGGTAATACTCGATGTTCAAGGTTTTTGTGGTTCATAGGAACCACAAAAATAAAGTGGTAAAATGCCCGATGATATTCTTGTAGCTGCGACCCTTGTGGTCGCTTCTTATTCTTATGCGTGGTTAAAAGATAGCGGGGACAAGCCTGCCAGAGGTGCTACCT
>DYDG01000061.1 GCA_020717845.1 Marinifilum sp.
GGCGAGGGATGGGGATTCCATGGACGAGTAACCAATATTGTGCTTGCGTCAGAGTATGCACCGGATATTGTGATTGAGGAAGCTGTTAGGGAAGAGAAGGCAACGGTCACGGCAAAGCCAACGGTGGCTGTTCCTGAGAAGGCAATGGTTACGACGGAACCGGTGGTGGCTATTGCTCCAGAGGAGCTAAAGGAAATCCTTGAGCAGGTTGCCTTGCCTGAAATGGGAACACCATCAACTGGTACAATTAAAAACAATAATTTTTCAGCAGGACTGCAATGCTGGCAGCCTATAAAAAGCGGAGATGGTGAATTAATCTTGAAGGTAGTAAAAGAAAGTTTAGAATATCCCTATGTTCTGGAATTTAATCGTAAAGATGGAGAAAGAACAAAAGGCAGTCTGGGTGTTTCTCAGGATATGAATCTTTCTGTAGCTGATAATAAATTGGTTGCAATATCTGCCAATATTAAGGTGCTTTCTGCTACACTTGATAGCGACGGGACAAGAGGTGGTGTGTATCCAGTAACATTGGAAATAATATATAGCGACAAGACAGGGAAAGAAAATTCATGGAGACATGGCTTTCTTGCTGCTAAGGCATTGAACTACCCTGCGATTGGTGAGATAGTTGCGGGCAATACATGGGTTGCATACAAATCCGTCAATCTGGCCATGCTGAAGCCAAGGCCGGCAACCATTACCCGTGTCCAGGTATATGGCGAGGGATGGGGATTCCATGGACGAGTAGCCAATATTGTGCTTGCATCAGAATGTGCATCGGATATTGTGCTTGAAGAAGCTGTTAGCAGTCAGCCGTTAGCTGTTAGTGAAGAGAAGGCAACGGTCACGACAAAGCCGGCAGTGGCTGTTCTCGAAGAAGCAATGGTTCCAACCACATCTGTAGCAGTTGTCCCTGAAGAAGCAACGGGGACAGAGACGGGGATAGAAAAAGCTGTCAGCTCTCAGGTGTCAGGTATCAGGGAAGAAAAAGCAACGGTCACGACAAAGCCAGCAGCGGTTACTCCCGAAGAGTCAACAGAGGCAACAGGGACAACCACACCCGCATCTGTGGATGAAGTGGATGAAGCAGAAAAAATACCAGAGACATTAATTAGAAATGGTGATTTTACTCATGAATTAAATTCATGGGAATGGATAAAAGAAGGCAATGGTATGGAGACAGCAAAGATAGCAGTTGTTAATGAAAATTCTGATTATCCTTTTGTCATGGAAATAAACCGAACAGGGTCCAATGAACAAAAAGGGGTTTTGGGGTTAAAGCAAAAGATAGAACAAAGAATAGATGACTATACATTATTAGCTGTAGTAATGGATGTAAAGGTTGTCGCTTCATCCATTGAAAGCGATGGCACAAATGGCGGCGAGTATCCGGCATGTATTGAGATAACGTATGAAGATCATGCAGGAATATTCCATACATGGAAACAAGGATTTCTTTATGCAGGAAATATCAATTATCCAAAGATTGGGGTAAGGGTTCCTCAAAATAAATGGTACATCTACCTTTCTACGAATCTGACAAAGCTGGAACCAAAACCAAAGATACTTAAAGAGATAAGAATCTATGGACAAGGGCATGATTTTACTGCAAGAATAACCAATCTTAATCTTATTGGTGGAAAGATGACTATACCAAGACAAGAGGAGGATTGAGCTTTGTAGAAATAGAGGAATTATTTTGCAAGCCTTGCGAGAATCTCACTATCTGAAGGAGGCAGTAAGCCTGTGCGAGACAATAAAGTCATTGCCATAATTATTAGTTTACTGCTATCAGCTGTTTTTTTTAGCTTGTTTATCCTTTATCATCGGACACTAATAAATCAATCCTTATTTTACACGCAGGAGATTTTAAAGTATTGGTCATGGGGATTTATCTCGCATAATATCCAGACATTTTTCATTCTCATTATCCTGCTCTTAACCTTTGCCGGAATAGGCTATAGATTGCTGAAGTTATTCAAAATAAGCCCTGACAATCTTCTCCTTGAATTTATCCTTTCAACAGGGCTTGGGCTTGGCTTTTTTTCCCTGACAACATTATCACTGGGTTTTTTGCACCTGTTTTCCCCCCTTGTTTTCTACCCATTGCTGCTATGCTCATTCCTCTGCTCATATGCAGAAATAAAATATTTCTTGCTTTCCTTGTTTATGGCTATAAAAGGAGCAAGACCAACCCCATTCACTATTCTTTGCTGGGGATGTTTGTCTATAATCTTTTCCCTGAGCATAATACTATCCATTGGCGGTCCCCCGATACTATTTGACAGCCTGGTTTATCACCTGGCCATTCCTGATATTTACATCAGAAATCATGGAATTGTCCATATCCCGCATCTGCTTTTTGCCAACTATCCATTAAATACAGAGATGCTCTTTACCATGTCCATGATCTTAAGTGGCGATACGCTTGCCCAATTGATTCACCCCTTGTTTGGCATTCTGGCTGGATTGAGCATCTATGCCCTGACCAGAGACTATGTTGGTGACAGACAGGGGTTGTTCGCAACATTGATATTCTTCAGCATGCCCTCTGTTATCTTTACCATGACCTTTACCTTTAATGACCTTAGCCTGACCTATTATATTATATTGGCTGTTTACACTATGATTCATTGGGTTAAGGCACAAGATTTAGAAGCTGCAAGCAGCACAAACAGGATGCCTGTGGGACAGGTTAAGGCACAAAGTATCCGATGGTTAGCCCTGTCAGGTATCTTTATTGGGCTGGCTATGGGCACAAAATACTCTGGGATAATCTCTTTCGGTATTCTTTTGGTCCTTTTGGTCTCTATCATGATAGCTACTCGAAAACTATCCTTAAAGGAATTGTCCATCTTCTCCTTATCAGCATTATTACCTGTCTTGCCATGGCTGTTAAAGAATCTTATCTTTGTAGAAAATCCAGTCTATCCATTCCTTTATGAAATATTTGGGGGTGTGAATTGGGATGCGTTTGATGTGCAAAGGTTTAGCCAAGAGATGAGTCATTATGGACCAGCTCCTGCAGGGGTATGGAAATACCTGTCATTACCCCTGTTTATTACCTGTGATTGGTCTGCCGGGGATATTCCTATTGGGCCAATAATTCTTTTTTTCCTTCCACTCCTGTTTTTTATTAAAAATATTGACAAAACCATCAAATACTTGCTCATCTTCTGCCTTCTTTATTTTCTCTTCTGGATAAATACCTCTATGGTCATACGATTTTTGTTTCCAGGCATAGTTTTATTATGTCCGGTTATAGGCTATATCATTAAAAAGATACAAATTCCCAGCCTTGCTCTTAAGCTGCCAATATTTATTGCCCTTATTCTGAATATCTGGACACTCTATGCAGCTATTGGAGAACACGCAGATTTTTACTTGAAAGATAACACAAGGGAAGAAAAATTACTATCAGCCATGCCTGTTAAGGCTTATTATCAGGCAATCAGATTCATTAATGAAAGTCTGCCACAAGGAAGTAAGGTTTTATTTATTGGTGAGCCAAGGAGATATTATTGTGAAAAAGAGGTTTTGACCTCAAGCGAACTCAATACAGAGATTATTTCCAGATTGGTCAAGGAATCAAAAGACACAGATCAGCTGCTTCAAAGACTTAAAAAGCTGAAAATAACACATATCCTCTATAACAAAAATGGTCTTGCCTGGTTGAATAGGCAATTTAATTGCCTGCACTGGGAAAATGAGGCTCAAAAGTCTCTTTTTGAATCCTTTATAATCTCTTTACCTGCTGTCTATGCGAGGGATAATATTTATTTATTTCAAATTACAAATCACAAACAATAGATTAAAGCATTTTTCTATATTTGTCGATATTAATACTGCAACAACAATTTTATTAAGAAGTGATGAACATGTCTGGTATCAATCGAATAATATTAATTACCTTTATATCGTCTATCCTGCTGTTTATATCAATCAGTATGCCCAGAGGGATAAGAGCATCTCTGGACAGAGAACAATTGTCTGTTCCTCTTGAGTCTAAAAATCTGACAAAACAATCACCGCCGTTATATATCAGTAAGTTTTGGCAGGACATATCTGTTAATGATATTCCAAACAATAAAAAGCTATATAATTGCACAGCTACCGTTCAAATGCTTTATGCAAAATGGATTAACAAATTAGCAGAGGAATTGGGCTACATTTCAGTAAATGAAATGTTAGAATATTCGTCAAAGGTTATGGCTGTAAAAAAAATAATCGAAGAAACAGATGACCCTGTAAATTTTGCCATCTTAAACTATACCGGGATAAAATACCCAAGGGAAACAAAGAAGGAAATATGCTGGCAGAGGATAGCAGAGGTATTAAACAAACAATATTATTGTAAACTTTCCAAAGAAGATGCGATTGATTCTCTGATGTTAAACGTAGGGCTTATTCATCCAAGCTGGAAGTCATCTACATGGAAGGTAATGCAATTAATGCTGGATAATGGATATGCTGTCTTCCAAAAGATGGATGAGAATGGAAGGCGAGCAATTGACATTTGGAAAGAAAGCGGTGAATATCTTCCCTTAAATCCGATGGCCGTAGATAGTATCCTGCCAGGAGATATTGCTACAGGCAGGTATTATGCTACACATTATCGAGATAAATATACTACCCATCTTGTGGTTTATCTTGGCAAAAGGGATGATTCGCATTGTTTTGCAGAGCAATTTGGTAGGGATGTAAAAATAACATCTTTAGACAGAATGTATGATGCTCTGAGAACAGGCTTTGAAGCAGTAGTAAGACCAATAGCGATAATCTCTCCAGATAAAACAGACAGGTTCTTATCCACCCCTCTTTCAAACTATAAATTTGGCAGTCAGACAATGCCTATGGTGCTCATCTTTAAGCAAAAAGCTGCTGCCTATCTTACCCCTATTCAGAAAAAGATTAATTCCTCAAGCATGGGATAACAGAGCAACACAAGCATCCTGCTTGCGTTGCTTGCAATCCACATCCGCAAACATGAGGCAACAGCCCAAAAAGTTACCTTCACAGCCTTTATTGGTGGATTTTTACAGCAATTTGCAGGCATTGCACCATCCATTTGTAGAGACGCAAGATTTTTCGTCTCTTTCGTCTCTACGAGTCACTCTGACAATATCCACAATTGTAGATAGAATTGGCAAAGTTTTTGCTTGTCAGATGCAATTGTGGGATTTGGATGCGTTTGCCCTGCAGCCCACAGATTTTCCCCTTGACATTTCACAGATATATGTTGTATAATATTTCCTGATTCAGGACATACGCTACTTATTGCTGGCATAAAATGTGATTGTTGAGCAGGGTTAGCATAGATGGGTTTCACCCATCCTACTATGTTGACAGCGTGCTTTCTGATGTAGGATGGGTGGAGTGAAACGTAACCCATCTATGCTCTGAGTTGCAAAAATCGCAGATTATGCCAATGTTGAATATAAAATGCTTTATGTGAAGCAGGAAGATTGGGACAAATCCAAACCAAAGAATTGGAATGATATAATTCAGGTGTTTAGTCCTGCAGAGTCCGGTGAAAAGCTTTAACGGAGGATAAAATGAGCAATTTGAATATTTTTAAAAATGGTTCTGCCTGGGTGCGAGCAGATTTTCATCTTCATACCAAGGCCGATAAGGAATTTTCTTTTAAAGGCACAGATAATGAATTTGTTGCGGCTTATATAGAAACTTTAAAAAAATCGGGGATACGAATAGGTGTTATCACTAATCATAACAAATTTGATTTAGACGAGTTTAAAGCATTAAGGAAAGGTGCGTTAAAAGAAGAAATTTGTTTGTTGCCGGGTATAGAACTTTCTGTGAATGACGGTAAAGGCGGTGTTCATGTTTTAGTCGTTTTTAACGATGATTGGATTAGAAATTCAGAAAATAAAGATTATATTAATGATTTCTTGGGTGTTACATTTTCCGGGCAGTCAAACTATGACAATCGGAATACCCGTTCAAATCATAATTTGCTTGAGACTATTAAAAAGCTGGATGAATTCGGCAAGGATTATTTTTTGCTTTTTGCACATGTTGAAGCCGATAACGGTTTGTGGGGCGGACTTTCAGGAGGGCGTATTCAGGAATTGGCAAAGGATGAACAGTTTAGGAATAAGACGCTTGGTTTCCAAAAAGTTATGACTCACGATGTTGCGGATCGAGTTTGCAGGGTTAAAGTGCAAAATTGGTTAGGTAATTGGTATCCCGCGGAAATAGAGGGGTCTGACTGTAAATCTATCGATGAAATAGGACAGGGCAAGCAAATCTATGTCAAGGTGGGGGATTTTATTTTTTCTGCGGTTAAGTACGCGTTGGTAGAACATAAAAATAGAATATCCGCCGCCCCGGTAAAATATACACATTCGTTTATTAAGAGTATATCATTTGAAGGCGGTGTCCTTGGGGGGCAGGAAATCAATTTTTCACCGGAGTTAAACTCTCTGATAGGTATTAGAGGAAGCGGAAAGTCATCAATTTTAGAAGCAGTAAGGTATGCTTTAGATATCCCGTTTGGTGATAAAGTAGTAGATGATGTCTATAAGACTAAATTAGTTCAGCACACTTTGGGCAGCGGTGGAAAAATCACACTGAAAGCCATGGACAGACGAGGGCAGGAATATGAAATCCGCCACATTCTTAATGAGCAGCCGGATATTTATGTTGGCGGAGTCTTACAGCCGGGAGTATCTATCCGGGAAACAATTATTTCAATGCCCATATATTTTGGGCAAAAAGATTTATCCAGCTCGGGGGAGGGGTTTGAGAAAGATCTCGTGGAAAAACTTGTGGGTGATAATTTAAGCACCGTTAGAAATCGCATTGAGGCTCAGAGACAAAAGGTTACCGATGTGATTACACAATTAAAAAAGCTGGAGAATGTGGAAGAAAAAAAGAAGGAGTATGACGCAAAAAAGAAAGACGCGATCTTTAAACTGGATTTTTATAAAAAACATTCGGTTGAAGATAAGCTTCAAAAACAAATTGATTTTGAAGCGGATAATCGAAAAACACAACAAATTATTAAGCTGACTAAAGATTACCTGAATGAATTAACAAGTTTTATCGGCTGCTTTGAAGATGAGTTGTTAAGCCAAGAGCGTTATGAGTCAAAGCAGAATAAGGAATTTTTTGTTAAATTTCTTGAAATATACAATAAAGTCTTAAAGTCTTTTGCGTCTATCAAAAAAGCATTGGAAGAAGGTCTGATAGCCTTGGATGAATTAACGGGACGTGCGAAGGAATTCGATAAACTCAAGAGCGGATTAAAAGAAGAATTTGCTGAAATAGAAAGAAATCTTTCAGAGGAATTGAAAGAACAAGGAGCTCAAGCCATAAGTCCTGATGAGTTTTTGAAACTTAAGAAGGTAGTGGACCAAATGTCTCAAATGTTGACGGCCCTTGAAAAGCAAGAAGATCAACAACTTAAATTGAAAACCGAGCTTATTATTGAATTGACAAAATTAAATGATTTATGGCACGAAGAATACGTGGCTATGCAAGAAGAGCTTCAGAAAGTTAATAAAAACCATTCTTCATTGCAAATTTCTGTTGAATTTAAAGAGGATAAAAATGCGTTTGTTGAGTATATGAAGAATATATTCAGAGGGAGCAAGATACGAGAAAACACTTTTAGAAGTCTTGTGGACAGCTTTTCAGACTTTGGCGCGATAATAAAAGATTTTGATAAGGCCAAAGAAATCGTTGGTTCTTCTTCACATATTTTTGAGGCATATTTTAATGATAATATGGTTGCGTTATTGACGTGGCAGGTTCCAAATCGCTTTACCATCAAATATCGAGATAAAGAGTTGAAACATCATTCATTGGGGCAACGGGCTTCTGCTTTAATCCTGTTTGTGCTCAGCCAACGCGAAAACGATTTGATTTTGATTGATCAGCCAGAAGACGATCTTGATAACCAGACTATTTATGAAGATGTTATTAAGCTGATACAGGAGCTTAAACAAAATACACAATTTATTTTTGCGACACATAACGCCAATATCCCTGTTTTAGGCGATTCTGAACGCATTTTTTCGTGTAACTATGTGGATGAGCAGATAGCAATCATAGATGGAAATATTGATTGCCCCAAAACTCAGCATAAAATAGTAGATATTATGGAAGGCGGTAAAGAAGCATTTAACCGTCGAAAGGAGATTTATCAGATATGGGAATTACAGAGCTTTTAGAAATAATTTCGCGGGGAGAAGATAGCAAACATCAATTTAAAGGGAATGTCACTAATGTAATTTCACTTGCACAGGAAATGGTCGCGTTTAGTAATTCCGGCGGAGGGAAAATATTTATCGGGGTAAGTGATACCGGAGAGATTACGGGTCTTTCTTCTGCTGATATGAATAGGTTGAATGGCCTTGTGTCTAATGCCGCATCACAGAATGTTCGTCCGCCTATTAATCCGCAGACAGAAAATATTGCTTTGCCCGACGGCTTGGTTATGGTTGTTACGATTTTGAACGGAATAAGTAAGCCGTATATGGATAATCAAGGCGCAATATTAGTTAAGAGTGGAGCAGATAAGCGTAAGGTTACATCTCGCGAAGAAATTCAGCGTATGTTTCAGAGTGCCGGCTTAATACATGGGGATGAAATTCCTGCTAATGGGATAACCGTAGCTGATATTGATCTCCCTTATTTTAAAAACTTTTTTGAAGGTGAATATGGTGAGAAATTAGATGATCAAGGTATTTCTTTGCAGGGCATTCTTGAGAATATGAATTTATTGAAAGAAGGAATTTTGAATATAACCGGAGCTTTGCTTTTTGCCCGAAAACCTCAAGTAAGGCTGCCAATCTTTATTGTTAAAGCTATCTGTTATCCGGGTAATACGATAGATGAATCTGAATATTTAGATAGTCAGGATATTACAGGGAAATTGGCAGATGTTTTTCAAAAAAGTTTAGTTTTTTTGATGAATAATTTAAAGCGTGTGCAGGGTGATAGAAATATTAATGCTCCGGGGGAACCGGAAATCCCTAAAGAAACACTTGAAGAGTTATTGGCTAATGCTTTAATTCATCGTGATTACTTTATTTCTGCTCCAATTCGAGTTTTTGTCTTTAGAAATCGCGTGGAGATAATTAGTCCTGGACATTTGCCAAATAATTTGACGATTGAGAATATAAAGAGCGGAAACTCAAATATCCGCAACCCGATATTGGCATCATACGCAACTAAAATGCTTCCTTATAGAGGGTTAGGCACAGGGATAAGAAGGGCATTGCAAAAATATCCTGAAATTGATTTTGAGAATGATCTTGAGGGGAATCAGTTTAAAGTTATAATACAACGCAGAGCATAAGAAAATTAATTCCTCTCTCGGCAATCGCAGTCGTCCGGCTTCATCCGCCTTTGGCGTATTTCGCTGTGGACTTTGTGCGATTGCCTTCACCCATCCTTATACTCGATGTTCAAAACCTTGAACATCGAGTTATAGCAAATTTTGTATTCTTCCATCATCACCTGCTTGAGCAGAAGAAAAAGGTTGATGGATTAATGTCAGGGGGGATAGATGAAGAGTAATATTTACCCATACAATTGCCCTGCAATTGCAGTCCCAAGCAGTTCCTTAGCCTCAATAGGAATAAAGAATATAATCGACAGCAGCAAGAAGATTGAAGCCATTCGGGACAAGAACTATTGTCGAGTCATAGAGTTTTTTGTTCACACAGAAGATGAAGCAGTAGAGTTTATCGACAAGGTTGGGTTCTGTTTTCTTTTCTCTCAGAAGTACGAGTTGCCAAGTCTATGGGGAGCAATGTGTGACTATTCTATGACAAGTTGCGGCTGGGATGATCCGATAGCCACTCTGATCTGGGGTGATGGCAAGACTGTTTTGGGCTGGCGTGATACCTTGCCAAAATCCAGGCAGGTATTCTTTGGCAAGGCAATTGCCCAAAAGCCCTCATTCATCTCCCTTAAATATTTGCCATATTTCTATGCCTGCTACGGTGTATCCGATTACCTCCATGAATATGAAGCTGGAAAGATGAGTCATCTATCCAAGAAGATCTATGAATTTCTGTCTGAAAATGGCCCAACCCCAACAAGAAATCTAAGAAAATCAGTCAGTATGCTTGGCAAACAAAACAACTATAGGTTTGAGCAAGCTATGGTAGAACTACAGAGTAAACTTTTGATTGCCAAGGTGAATGCTGTGCCAGGTTTTTGCATCGATATCTGGGATGTCATGGAACGCTGGATGCCAGAAGCAATTGAAGAAGCCAAACATATTAAAAGAGATGAGGCAATGGAGAAGATCCTGGCAAAGTATCTCAAGACTGTGGTAATTGCCAGTGAGCAAGAGATAGCTCGGTTGTTTGGCTGGAGGAAGGATGAGATTGAGAAAATCCTATCTCGACTGAAGGTGGAAGGTAGATGAAGACAGAGAGACTTTTAGGGATTGCCTTGCTTTTACAATCCCGAAACTCGATGTTCAATGTTTTTGCTACCTAATGATAGTACTTGTAGCTGCAGGAGATAGCATCTCTGGCAGGCTTGTCCCTGCTATCTTTCTTTTAACCATGCATAGGAGGCGACCACAAGGGTCGCAACTACTCTTTACTCAGGCTTACCCCACTCTTTAGACCCGTTTCAAACTTGAACCATAACTTCTCACCACCTTCTAATTTTAAAATGGTTGTCTCCTGTCCTACTTCAGTAGAGTAACTAACAATACTTTCCTCAGAGATTGTTCGAGAATAGTCAAAGGTGGGACCTGCATTAAAGATAAGTCTCTCTCCAACCTTTAGTGTCGTTCCCTCACTTCCCAAAAACTGTTCAAATGTTTTACCATTAGAGGCATAGTCTTCCTGCCACTTATATGCTAAATTCTTTTTCAATAGGTTATCCCATCTTGTTTTAGTTGTCTCCATATTCCCTTTCATTTTCTCTTTATCCTTATATGTGGAAGTAAGAGATCCCTCTTTCGCTTCAATCTTCTTCATCTCTGTTGTAATCGTCCCAATTTTTTTATTTAAATCATCGACTATATTTGCTATTTCAGCAGCAGTATAGATATATTGATTTGTTCTTTTCAGAAGCTCATAAGTGATAATTTCTTCTGTAAATGGTTGCCATTTCTCTTTAGAGTCTTTTTTAATACCCAATCGATATTTACTTTGCAAACCTAATGCTAATCCCTCACCATAATAAACATCGCCCTTACCTGGACCAATCTGGTCAGGCAATTCATCTCCAGAAGGTGTTTCCAGATGTCGAGTTGGCGTAACATCATATTGGATCCCGGGACCAGCAGCTATTCCTGCTGCTTTACCAGCCCACGCCCCTAAATATATGATACTTGTTATAATCTGTGCGGCTGTTGAGACAGATTGTACGGCATCACCTGCTGCTGCTGCTGCAACTCCTGCTGCACCTCCAGCCAGTGCAGTAGATGCCGCAGCTACAGGCGCTTTTTTCTCAAATTGTTCTATGATTTTATCTTGGCATTTGTATACACCAGCTGCGATAGCACTCAGACCATATTCTATTGCAGCATCCGTAAGAAAAGGCCATACTACCAGTCCTATATCAGCCCCCTCCTTACTACTGAGTATTCCTTTCCCTTCCAAATCCTGAAACTTATCTTTATTGCCTGTCATTTCACCTATCCAACTATTATTCCACATATTACCTTTTATCCATCGTTCACCACTCCACATCTCGGGATAAACCGGTACCGTCTTCCTATCCATGCCTATTTCCAGATGAGTGTTCCACATAAACGATTTCACCGTCAGAGAATCGTCTATATAAGAATAACTACCATCTCCAGGCGGGTCATGGAGAACCAGATAATTTATTGATGGTAAAGCAATAATATCACCCATACCCCCCTTAGAGATATCACCCAGCACAGTTACCTCAATGGTCACCTTATCACTATCCAGATAACCATCCTTTTTGACCCAGAAGGTAATCTTTTTGGGAGCGGCTAATGGCAGGTCATCTGTAGTTATTTTTGGCAAGCCAGCAATCATCATATACTCATACTCTTTATCATCACATCTCATTGTCTGCTCCCCAGGCGGATCCTCGGTCAGCATACTTACCTCATCCCTGACATACAGAGTAAAACTTCCTACAGGATGCCCTTTTGCCGTAGGGACAACCGTAAATGTATGCCCTATTGAGTTTGGCGAAGGGAGGTAAATCATATATCCCTCAATAGTATCAATCTCTTCCAATTTTATACCACAATCTTTTATTAGAAAATCAAGGAAAGCACCATCAACAAGTTTGGGCATTGGCCCCACAGAGAGGTCAATCTTAACCGGGATAATCATATTTACAGCCTGATCTGCATAGGTTATATCCACCTCTTTCTCCTCAGGCAGAGCACCTGGAACCTTTACCGTATACTTACCGGGATTCAAAGAAGCTGCTAACTTACCGTCTCCCTCATCAGACATTCCTTCAGCCTGTCCATTATCACCACTAATGGTAACACTCTGGCTGGCTATCTTGTATCCGCCGGAATCAACAACAAATACCGTTAGCTTGCGGGTAGTGTAATCAATAAAGTCAACATCTGTTCTGGCAGCTTCAATGGTAACTAACTGGGTATTTTTATCATATTTAGGTGTATCTTCCTTAATACGCACATCATTGTTATCTTTTTGGGCTAAGAGCAGGTATTTGCCAGCAAGCAGGGGCATGCTGTAATTGACACCTGTTGCAGAAAGCGACTTTTGGGTAGGATTGGCTTGAGCAGCACCAAATACCCCGGGGGATTGAGCACTAATACTAACCCCTTCTACCAGCACATCCTGACCGTTCTTCTGTAAGCTGTAAACCACCCGGCCGCCAACCGGATAAACAGTAAGATCCACAAAATCAACAGCCAATTGATTGGGTCCATCAAGAGTAAGCTCAGTATTTATAATTGATTTCTCAAACTCATGTGCCTCATCTCCTTTTCCCTTACTTGCCCGAATATTATAATTACCCAGCGGCAAATGGCTAAACTCATAGTAACCTTTATTATCGGTTACAGCTTGAAGGATAACACCGATTTCACTATCAACAGCCTCGATTGTGGGATCATCCTTTGCAATTCGACGCAAAACATTTCTATCTACATGATTTGAGGTAAGGCTCAGGGTAACACTTCCAACTGGTGTACGCAGGTCTGCGGCCTTGACATACCCGGCAACCTTACCATCTATTACCTCTATATGAGCCTCCTTGAGATCACTCAATTTTCCATATTCTGACCTGACCTTCAGGGTAGCAACATATTCGCCTGCCTTCTCAAATGCTCGGGTAGGGTTCCAGATATCAGCACTCCCACCACGCTCAAAGGACCATTTCCAGGTATCAATATGGCCTATATCCGCATATTCAACAAAATCCGGGTGATTGCCCTCAAACTGAATGGGAGAAAAATTGCCGCCAAAGATACCGCCTTTGTATGGACCGCCGGGCATGGCTGTTGGTTTGCCAGCATCAATGGTTACATAAGAGGAAGAGTTCCCGTTTAAGACCAATCCCTCTTCTGTGGTCACAGTTACCTTAGCTTCAATGTTATATCGTCCATTATAATTCCATTTATATTCCACCTTATCACCAGTATCATTTATAGAGATACGACTACCGTTAGAAGCAGACCAGGAATATTGAATACTCCCTGCTCCAGGATAGCTTATACTATTAAACGAACATTTCATGGCAACCGGCTTTTCTGGTCTACCGGTGTATGGACCCTGAGTATCTACCTTTACCGGCTCATAGATTTTCAGGTCAAAATACTGCTCCTCACTCTGAATACCATAATTTGTTACTGCTTTACACCGGATTCTGGCATTGAGCTGGGCTGTGCTCCAGGTGTATGAGACAGACTGGCCTGCGGTCTGTTCCTTTTCAATTGTGTCCCAGTCATTATCAAAATCCCAGATAAATTTCGCAACCTTTTCAGATGAATCCCCATTAGCCCCAGTTGTCCCTGTAGCTTTCAGGTAAACAGACTGGCCTTTAACACCAACATATTTTTTACTATCAGCATACCAGGAACTGGTTGTTTCCGGAGTATCGCTGACCTTCGGCAGCTTCCAGACACGGACAGTGATTTCCAGAAGATCTCCGACAATTTGTTTACTGCCAATTGTTTCCTTGGCTGCACAATAAAGCGTATATTCACCAGGGTCAGAGAATGAATAGGTTTTTACATGATTGGTAGTGACGTCAAAATCATTAGGCATAAGCTCATTTTGCTCATCCACATTAAGCTTTGCTGATTTTTTCCAAAAATATCCACCAAATGCTGCATCAGGATTAAAAGGTCCTCCAGACTTATTCACGTCAAAGTTCACACTACCGTTCAATCCTACGTTAACCTTGTTGTTTGTTCCCATTCCTGGGCCAGCATAGCTGATTTTCGTTGTATCGTATACACTGGCGGAAACCTTAAGGTAGTATTTCCACTTAACATCATCATAATGAATCCAAAAGGCATCTTCGAGATTACCAGTGGCAGCAGGCTCGACATACACCTCCACTGTCTCACTTTCACCGCCTTTCAGGTCTCCTGATTCTTTATCCCACCTCACTATATTTGCTTTGTCTGTGTTTCTCTCGAACTGCCAGTTTGTGACCGAATCAGTGTCCCCGATATTCTTGAGCTTGAAAGAAAACTTTTTCTGGTTATACTCTTTTGTAGTAGCATTCTTAGGGATATAGATATTCCCAAACTCATAATCCCAGTCAGAGGTTGTTACCTCCAGTTCACCTACCGGTCTCTCATAAGTAAGGGTTAAACTCAGGTCGTCGAAGTAACCATCGAAGTAATCACTATGCGAACCTTGATTATTGCTTGCTTTCATTTTGATTTTGATCTTTTTGGTTCCTGTTGCTACTACCGCATCTGTTATTGTCGCACATTCCCACGTATAATTATTGGTACTAACGTTCTTAGAAAAAGATATCTCCGGTATCTCTATCTTGGTGTCATCTCTGTCATCATCATCTGTGAACCAGCCCTTAAAAGTCAGCTTTACCTCATTGTTTATTGCTTCATCGACATATTTCGAAATGTCTATCTCTTGATAAACCACACCGGTAAGCTGGTTATCTATATGATAACCACCGACATTAAATAACGCACCTCCCTTATGTGGCGAAAGTTTGCCTGTAACCCCACTGTAGGTGTGAAAATCTGTGTCAGCAACAGGCTCTTTTACCCAGTCATTCGTACCGTTTTCTGCATCGGGATTTTTGATCAGGTTATCGGTTGTGAACACCTTTGCCCCGGCCCAATCAGCCCACAGCCCCAAAATTCCCACCACTGCCAGCAGCAGCAGCCCGCATTTCAATCCCATCTTTTTCACCAACCCATAATATTTTTTCAGTTGAACAGCCATCTTTAACAACCTCCTTTATCTTAAAAGGCGAGGGCAAGCCTCGCAGCTACAGAACATAACGCAATGCAATTCGTATAATTGCGTTGGTTGTAGCTGCGACCCTTGCGGTCGCTCTTAAAGCGAGAACAAGCCTCACAGCTACAGAATATTCAGAGGGCGAGGGCAAGCCT
>DYDG01000062.1 GCA_020717845.1 Marinifilum sp.
TGCTATCCCACATTTACAGGTGTGGGATTTAGATGCGTTTGCCCTGGGGACGCTACCAAAATTATCTTGACATAAAAAAGAATAGGGTATATAATATGAAAAATTCCTTCTTTTAAAGATAAAGAAGTCTTGGGACAAATTCAGCAACAAGGATGTTAAATGAGTGATAAATACAAAGAATGGTTGAAACAAGCTGATTATGATATGGATACTGCTGATATTATGTATGGTAGTAATCGTTATTTCTATGCTGTTTTTATGTGTCATCTGTCTATCGAAAAAGCCTTAAAAGGTCTCCTCTACCATAAGATGTTGGATGAAGTGCCGCCAAAAACACATAATCTGATTTATCTGTTGAATAAGATTGGTAATAAACCTGAACATGAATTAGAGAAATTTATTATTAAGCTGAATACGGCCAGCGTTGCTACTCGCTATCCCGATGAGCTGGTAAAAATACAGGCTGCCTATACCGAAGAAGTTACAAAAACTATAATTACTAAAAGCAAGGATGTGTTGACATGGATCAAGACGCAGTCTTAAAGACCCTTAAGCAATTCAAAAAAGCGTTAGAGTCAATCAACATTTGTGTTGAACAACTTATCTTATTTGGCTCTCACGCAGTTAACACAGCTCGTGAAGACAGCGACATCGATGTGGTTGTCATCTCCTCAAGCTTTTCTGATAAAAGCTATTGGGAACGAATTGATATTTTAACTGAAGCCATTTACAAAGTCTTTGCTCCAATCGAGGCATCTGCATTTACACCTGAAGAGTGGAATACTGGAAAATCTCTAATTGTGGATTATGCTAAAAATGGTGCATCAATAAAGTGAGACGATGCATCATCCCACACTTGTAGGTGTTGAATTTAGATGCGTTTGCCCTGGGGGCAAGTCCTGCTTGCTATACGACAATTGAAGGTTGATACAACAGTAGGGTGGGCATTGCCCACCAAAGGGTATTGATGACAAATAGAAATCGGTGGGCAGTGCCCACCCTACATCGAGTTAGAATTAAGGAGGATTTGCAATGAGTAATTTGAAGAAGGTGTTACGGGTGTTAGCGGCTGTGTTCGGGGTGGCTGTGCTGCCTGTTCTGGCAGGGGTGGATGCACAGGCGGCAACGCTTAATGTGCCTGCGAATTATCTCACTATTCAAGGGGCTATTAATGCTGCATCAAATGGGGATACGGTGTTGGTAGATAGCGGGACTTATAAAGAGAACATTACCTTTTCGGGTAAAGCTATCACTGTCAAATCTGTTAATGGTACCACCAGTACCATTATTGACGGTAATAAGCTTGATCGTGTGGTAACATTTATCGCTGCTGGAACCAAAGATGTAGTGCTGGAAGGATTTACTATCACTAATGGTAGGGCTTCTGACGGTGCCGGGATTTATTGCTACAAATCTTCACCTACGATAACCAATTGTGCAATCAGCAGTAACTCTGGTAGCGGGATTTATTGCTCCTCCTCTTCACCTGCAATAACCAATTGCACCATCAGCAATAACTCAGGCAGCAGCGGCGGAATTTGTTGCTCCTCCTCCTCACCCACGATAACCAATTGCACCATCAGCAATAACTCAGGCAGCAGCGGCGGAATTTATTGCACCTCATCCTCACCCACAATAACCAATTGCACCATCACCAATAACACAGCTAACTACGGCGGCGGAATTTGTTGCTCCTCATCTTCACCTACGATTACCAATTGCACTATCACCAATAACACAGCTAACTACCACGGCGGCGGAATTTATTGCGAATCCTCATCCTCACCCACAATAACCAATTGCACCATCAGCAGTAACTCAGCTAACAACAATGACGGCGGCGGAATTTATTGCCAATCCTACTCCTCACCCACAATAATCAATTGCACCATTAGCAATAACTCAGCTACCAACGGTGGCGGAATTTGTTGCTCCTCCTCCTCCTCACCCAAGATAACCAACTGTACCATCACCAATAACACAGCTTACGGCAACGGCGGCGGAATTTATTGCACCTCCTCCTCACCCACAATAACCAATTGCACCATCACCAATAACACAGCTAACAGCGGCGGCGGAATTTATTGTACCTCCTCCTCACCCACAATAACCAATTGCACCATTAGCAGTAACTCAGCCAAGAACAACAGTAGCGGCGGTGGGATTTGTTGTTCCTCCTCCTCCTCACCCACAATAACCAATTGCCTCATCACCACCAACTCAGCTATCAACTACGGCGGCGGAATTTATTGCACCTCATCTTCACCCAAGATAACCAACTGTACCATCACCAATAACACAGCTAATAGCTATGGTGGCGGAATTTATTGTGACTCTTCCTACTCCGCGCCTACAGTAGTCAACACCATCTTCTGGAATAATATTCCAGAAGAAATCTTCTTAAAAGCTGCATCTATAAGCATCACCTATTCTGATATTAAGGGTGGCTGGGCAGGAGCAGGCAACATTAATGCTAACCCATTATTTGTGAGTGATAATAACGAGCATCTACAGTCTATCTCACCCTGTATCAACAAAGGCATAAACACAGCAGCAAAAAACCAGAGCAAGGATAAAGACGGCAATCCCCGCATAGTTGGCGGCACAGTAGACATGGGTGCTTATGAATTTCAGGGTGGACAGGGTGGACAGGAAGGAGAGGTACCACCTGTTACAACACCTGCTTTATCAATTACCAAAACAGTAGACAGCAATTTTGCTTCACCTGGTGGTATTCTTGAGTATGTAGTGAACTTCAAAAACATCAGCAGCAGTAGCCTTACCAATATAACTATCACTGATAAACTCTCCAATTATATTACCTGTGAACAAAATAGTGTGAGCAATGGCGGAAGTTATAATAATGGGGCAATTACATGGAATCTTGGCAGCCTTCCAGGAGGGGCACAGGGTATTGTTAGATTTAAGGCAAAGGTCAATGCCAACACACCAGTTGGAACCACTATCAAAAACAATGCTATGATAGTTTGTGCCGGTGAGGCAACAGTTTTTAGTGATTATGCCAGGACAGTGATAGTACGCTCAAGCCGTGCACCTGAGATCACCTATACACCAGTTAAATTCTGGGTGACATCAGGCACAAGTATAGATATCAAGGCAGTCATAAAAGATGATGTTCAGGTGGCAGGTGCTACCCTGCACTATCGGAAAAAGGAAACGCCAGCGACAAGTTGGAGTTCAGGATTAATGGCTAATACAACAGGGAATACCTACACAGGGTCAATCCCTACTGATGCTGAAACTAAAGGGATAGAATATTACATTGAGGCTAAGGACAATATGTCGAATATTGCCACTACCTCTGCATATTCTATAACCGTTGGCTACCCTGTGCTTTTGGTGCATGGGATAAATGGAAATGCTGCTGGCACCTGGCAAAAAGATGGGGATGGGAAGTGCAATTTTGTCAAGAAGTTAGGGGAATTTGCAAATGTCTTTACCATTGACCTTACGCCGTCAAATTATAAGATAGAAGAATTAGCAAAGCAACTTTCGAATAAGATTGAATCGATAAAGCTAAAAACTAAAGCCCCTCATGTAGATGTTGTTGGTTACAGCATGGGTGGCTTGGTGTCCAGATGGTACACTCGTTGTATTGGTTACAATTACTCTGTGCGAAAATTGATTATGATTGGTACCCCTAATCATGGATCTGAATTGTTGGGGATGTACTATTATTGGTCAATTGGAGATATGGCTGAAGCTATTGATGTGCTTGATCCTATCCATTATATTTTCAAAGGTGCTAAACCTCCTACTATGAGTTTAATAGAAATGACAATTGGAGATCCAGGGATTGCTTATGAGTCTGCTGGATGGGAGATGCAACCCCAAAGTACATTTTTGAATCTATTAAATTATAGCACCATAAAAAAGGAGAAAGCGATATACCTTCCTGAAAAATTAACTTCTGGTATTGAATATCATACCATAGCAGGAACAAAGGCGATTATAGGTCTTTCAGCTTTACTTCTGGGAGATGATGATGGGATTGTTCGTACTGATAGCGTTGAATTGAACAATGTCCCGAATAATAAGGTTTCATGCAGTCATCTTAACATAACCGGAAGTGAAGATGTCTGTGGAATCGTATCATCTATCCTGCAGAGAACCTTCTTCCCTCAGCAAGCTCCATCAATGGCTCCATCCTTTGATGAAGGCACACCTACAGCAGTCCAGCACATGCCTATAATCTACGGAACCATTTCCCAATCAGGAACAAAGTCTTATAATATTCCGGTTGATTCGACTATTGATGAGATAAGCTTTTTGTTGGGCTGGGAAGGCGGGGATATTGGATTGACCCTGACTGCCTCTGATGGAACACTGATTACCCCAACATATTCTACAGAAAGTGTCAGCTACTTTAATGATACTCAGATTAATGTTGCAGGGTATACCGTTAAAAATCCAGCAGCAGGGACATGGACAGTGAATGTTAATGCTGATAATGTTTCTGGTGTAGGGACGTATTCTGTAGAAATACTTGCCGAATCTACACTCATTTGCTCCCTTGCAACAGATAAGAATGTGTATGACCCTAATCAGCCAATCCATATTACAGCCATGCTGGCAAACAATAATATCCCGCTGATTGGTGCCTCTGTAACTGTGAGGGTAATAACTCCAGCTAATGTAGAGGATATTCTACTTTACGACGATGGCACACATGGGGATACTCAGTCAAATGATGGAACATACACCAATACCTATGCCAATACTAATGTGAGCGGGAATTATTACATAGTTGCTGCTGCTATTGGCAGTATAAACAATCAGCCGTTTGTAAGGCAGGTAAATACTATCATCTATGTCGAACAATTCCCTGATCTAACCATTGCCACCTCCAGCATAACCTTTTCCAACAATAACCCGATTGAAGGAGAGCAAGTAACCATCAACGCTGCTGTCAGTAATATCGGAGACATAGGGGCAACCAATACTGCCGTTTTCTTCTACGATAGGCTGCCATCAGAGGAGAGCATCCTTATTGGCTCAACGACTGTTTCATATATTCCTGCAGGAGGCTCTGGAGATGTATCTATAATTTGGACAGCTGCGAGTGGAACACATACTATTCAGGTGATTGTAAGCCCATACAATTCCTTCCTTGAGAAAAGCTATGACAATAATTCTGCGTCAAAAGAGATATTTGTCAACAGTCCGGATTTGTCCTCAAGTCTTCCCCTTATTCCTTCCTGCCCAACCTCAGGGGAGATGGCGACTGTTACAACAGTAATTTACAATACAGGAACCACTCAGGCTGACAATGTTGTTGTCCGCTTTTTTGTTGGAAATCCGCTGGGAACAGGGACATTGATAGGCTCACAGACAATTGCAGCTATACCGGCAAACGGCAGCGAGACAGTTCAACTTGTCTGGAATACATCAGGGTATAGCGGGATAATTGCAATCTATGTTCAGATTGACCCTCAAAATGAGATATTAGAGGCTGACGAAAGCAATAATTTGAGCTATAAGGAGATGTATATTCAAGAGGTGGATACCGAATCACCAACCGTTGAGATTATTAGCCCTGATAATAACCTAACAGTATCTGGGGTAGTTAAGGTAAGTGCTGCTGCAAGTGATAATATTGGGATAACAAGGGTAGAATTCTATATTGACGGTGTTTTCTGCATAGCAGCTGTCTCACCTTATGAATATTCGTGGGATACCGGCAGTTATACCAATAGTTTGCATACAATCAAGGTTTTTGCTTACGACTCTGCTAACCTTAGTGGAAGTAACAGCATTACAGTAACAGTAGATAATCTTTTTCCTGATACCACTCCACCAGGGACTATTACTAATTTAAGTGTTGCGACTGCTACCATTACTTCTATTGCTGTAACATGGACAGCACCAGGGGACGATGGTTATGCGGGCACATCTACGACTTATGATATTCGATATGCTCCTGTTATGATTACTGATGATAACTGGAGTGTTGCTGTGCAGGCTGCCGGTGAACCTGAACCAAAACCAGCAGGTGGGATGGAAACCTTTACTATTACAAACCTACAGCCCTGCACTACCTATTATTTCGCTATTAAGACAAGCGATAATGCAGGATTATGGTCAGGACTATCTAATATTACCGGTGCTACTACCTTATCAGCCGGCAGTATCTCGATTACCTCCACACCGGCTGGTGCCAATATTTGGCTTGACGGAGTGGACAAGGGCACAGTTACCCCAGCGATTTTGACCGGCATTATCCCTGGCACGCACACCATCAAGCTAACTAAAACCGGCTATCACGACTGGAATAACACGGTAACCGTTTCAGCAGGGCTAACAACCAATGTTCCGGCTACCATGATAACACTTGTAGTTCCCATCTTTTTGAAAATCACCCCTGCAGCACAAAATGCAGCTAAGGGAGAGGAGTTTATGGTTGATGTAGAGGTCTCGGATGTAAGGGATATGATAACTGCTGAAATACATCTGAGCTTTAACCCTGCTGTGCTTGAATTACAAGAAATTGGCACAGGAACATTCCTTGAAAGCAATAGCGTGGCAAAACGATACGATAATACAGCAGGAACGATAGATTATTTCGCAGGGTTATTTACCGGGTCTGCTACTGGTTCAGGGGTAATCTTTACCATGAAATTCAAGGCAAAGGCAGGGGGGACTTCACCTGTTGTATTTGATTTTGATGAGTCAAATAATCGGCTGACAAGGTTGAAAGATGTGGATGGAAATACTATCCTGTTTAATAAAGAAGAGGCAGTATATAATGTTATTACTGGTGTTACTGGTATTAAGATTAAGCAGCAGGATATAACGGCAGCAGCAGGTGAATCCATTGTCTATCAATGTATTGCTATTTGCGACAATAACTTTGAGATTGATATTACCGGCTCGACTACATTTACTGCAAGCGACGGCGGTTCTTTTACACAGAATGCCTTTCTGGCAAAATATAGCGGGACGTATATTATTCAAGGTGAGTATGCCGGGCTTTTTGGGACAACGACCGTGAATATTCTGCCGGGCACTTCGTGTGCCTTAGTTTGTGTTTCTGGTAATAACCAGATTGACAACTGTATGGCTGCACTCAAAGAGCCTTTTGTGGTGAAAGCAGTTGATAAATATAATAACCCATGTGAGGGGGTAGTAATAAATTGGCAGGTTGTGGACATGCCTTCATCAAGCACAGGGTATTCTATCTATCCAACCAGCACGACAACCAATGTTTCTATTATTGCCTCATCCACACTTACACTCGGCAGCGAACCACCTGGAACATATACCATTTCTGCTGTTTCACCTGGATTAATTGATTCGCCCTGCACATTTACTGCAAATTCATTAAGAACATCTGGCAGTATATCTGGTTTTTGTCTGCTTGAACTGGGGCAGGGGAGATTTGGCACGACTTCACAACTTCAGGTCAGGATTGAACAAACTGAACAGATAGGTGCAACTGCAACTATTAACGAATATTCATACTTTATATTCAGTGGTATTCCTGTGGGAACGTATACCCTTAATTTTGACAGTCGTGGGGCAGCGTCAAAAGTGGTAAGTAATGTTCATATCCTTAGCACACAACTTGAATCTACCACGCACATAGGAACCATAACCCTATTGGCTGGCGATATAACGAATGACGGCAAGATAAATCTTGCAGATTGGCCTGGATTTGTAAACGCCTTTTTTAAGCAAGATGGTGATGCGAATTGGGAAGAGGATAAACAGACAGACTTTAATCATGATGGCAAGGTGAATGATGAGGATTTTATTGTGCTTAGAAATAATTTTGGGAAACAGACAGAGGGTATGGTGATGAATGCACCCTCTATGACTAAAGCTGCTGCTTCAGGCAATAATGTAGAATTATCATTTAACCTTGATACCCTTGATGGGGTGGATGTTAATGAGTTGCAGGTGGGGAATATTATCTATCTTAAGGTGTATATCCGTAACGCAAAGGATCTATTGGGTGCTGAGGTACATCTGTCCTTTGACCCAAAGGTGTTAGAGGTAGTTAATGTGCCTGTGCCTGAAAGAATTATGCTTGGCGAGCGAATGAATGTCCGGAGATTTTCACCAGGTGCCAGCGGGATTCAAGCCGGGGGTTATTTTACTGCTGATGTGTGGGAGTTGATGAACAGGGTGGATAATATAGCCGGCAGGATTGATTATAGTGTTGGTGTATTAAAACCACAACAAACAAAGGATGAGGGGATACTTGCTATTATGCCGCTTAAGATAAAATCTGCTGGTGTGTCTTCTAACATTGGCGTTGACTTTAAGAAAGAAGATAACAGGCAGACATTCTTTATTGAAAGAAGGTATGCCGAGCCAGCCGGGGCTGAAGGAAAACCTGTTGATACTATTTCTGAGGTACGGGCAGAGGAGATAGTTATCAATGTCCCGCGTGTTACTCCTGATGATATTCGTGTGTATCCAAATCCTGTGGATGCAGGGAAGGGTAAGGAGGTAATATTTGACCAGCTTCCTACAGGCAAGCAGGTTACCTTGAAGATATATAATCTTGCCGGTGAGCTGGTGTTTGAAGAAAGTGGCGTAGGTAGTATCAGATGGGGGTTGCGGAATAATGATGATGAGTCGGTTGCCTCAGGGATATACGTCTATTGCTTGAGAGATGAGTCAGGGGTGATTAAGCAGGGGAAGATTGGGGTGATAAGGTAGTGTTGCGGCAACCTTGCGAAAATGAGGACAGACTTGTGTAAGAAAGGAAAAAGGGGAAAGAGGGGAAAAGGGGAAAAATGGAGAAAATAGTCGAAAATTTAGGCTATTTTTCTCCATTTCTCCCTTTTCTCCACTTCTCCTTGTATTACATATTTCATAATGAGAATTGCTGTCTCTTGAGAGGATATGGGGTGAGGGTAGTAATGCGTCAGTAAAATGGGGAGAAATTGTTTAATTGTTTAGTGGAAGGTATATTCTGTTTTAGCGGAGTAAAATTCACACACCCCTAACCCCTCTTATTAGAGGGGAATACAGAAAAATCCCCTCTTGAGAGGGGGTAGGGGGTGTGTTATCCTCTCGAGAGGGGGTAGGGGGTGTGTTATGAAAGTTTACTATAATCCGAGACTAAAAGAACTTGCCCGAGAGCTCCGAAACAATAGTACATTATCTGAGGTGTTATTATGGCAGCGAATTAAAAACAAACAACTAATGGGATATGATTTTCATCGTCAAAAGCCAATTGATGAATACATTGTAGATTTCTTTTGCCCTAATTTGAATCTCATTATTGAAATTGATGGTGAAAGCCATGATAGGAAAACCGTAGAAGACAAGAACAGACAGCTAAGATTAGAATCATTAGGATTTCATTTTTTGCGGTTTTGGGATTCTGATGTAAAGAAAAATATGGAAGGTGTGATTTTAACTATTGAGAAGTGGATTAACACACACCCTGCCTCCTCTCAAGAGGAGAACACACCCCCTACCCCCTCTCAAGAGGGGATTTCAAACCCTGCCCTCTCAAGAGGGGATTTTTGATCCACTACTGATATGAGGTAATAGAGTATATCTTAGTGAATCTTTGTGTCTTTGTGCCTTTGTGGCAAAAATTATCGTAGAAAAGGAAGGTAAAAAATGAATCGACTTTTTATAATTGATGGTCATAATATGGCATATCGAGCATACTATGCGGTGAAAACATTATCCACATCTAAGGGTATTTCGACTAATGCTGTTTATGGATTTACAAACATGCTCTTAAAACTGCTTCGAGAAGCAGCTTCATCTATAGTAGATGGAAAAAACCACATGGTTGTTGTCTTTGATACACCTGCCCCTACCTTTAGACATAAGCAATATTCTGAATATAAAGCTACAAGAAAGCCTATGCCTGATGATATGCGTCCTCAGATGGAATTGATTAAACAGCTGATCAATGGCTTTAATATCCCTGTTATTGCCTTAGAGGGCTATGAGGCAGACGATATCATGGCTACCATAGCTGTCCGGTGTCAGGATATGGTTGATGAGGTTGTTATTGTTAGCGGGGATAAGGATATCCTTCAGATGGTAAATGAAAGAATATTTGTTCAAGCATCAAAAAAGAATATCACGGATGTAGTTATCTATCATAAGGATGATGTTGTTGAAAAGCTCGGTGTTCTGCCTGAATATGTGGCAGATCTTCTTGGACTTACTGGTGATACAGTTGATAATATTCCTGGTGCTCCGGGTATTGGTGAAAAAACAGCCCAAATGCTTGTCCGGAAATTTGGGCACGTGGAGGAGATATTTGCCAATCTTGACCATATCCCGGAAAAGATACGAAATAAGCTCAAAGAAGCAAGGGATATCTCCTTTTTGTCCAAACAACTTGTGTTATTAAAAACCGATGTGCCTATGGATATCAGCTTGGATGACTACAGGCTGCAGGATCTGGACAGGGAGAAATTGTTTGCCCTGTTTTCAGAGCTGGAATTTAAGAGCATTCTTAAGGAGCTGGGGTTAGAGAAAAAGGAGGAGACAAACTACCAGACTATCTCCTCTGTTGAACAGCTCACTGGGCTTATTGATACCCTGCACCATCAAACGGCTATTGCTATCAGCATCAAAACAGAAGAATCTAAACCCATGGGTATAGCTATTAGCTATGAACCCCTGTCTGCATTTTACATCCCCTGCCAGAGGGGCTCCCTCTTTTCACAACAGTACCTCGACCAAAACAATGGGATGGACAGGAAAGAGGTGCTGAGTCTGCTGCGTCCCATATTAGAGGATGAAGCCATCAAAAAGTATGGGCATGACATCAAAGCCACAACTACCATGCTACATCAATATGGGATTGAGCTGGCAGGCATAGGGTTTGACACCATGCTTGCCTCTTATTTGCTCAATCCAGCAGCAAAGCACAACCTTGAATCTGTTGCCTTTAATTACATAGGGATCTGTAGAGACACAACATCTTGTGTCTCTACCTGTTTTGATGCAGATATAATCTATCGGCTAACCCTATCACTTACCAAACAATTAGAAGAAAATGGGTTTACACAGCTATTTCAGGATATTGAAATGCCGTCAGCCCTTGTCCTTGCTCAAATGGAGACAATCGGGATAAAGGTTGACCTGCCCTATCTCAGGCAGCTTTCCTTAGAATTGGGAATAAGGATTAAGGAATTGGAAAGGGAGGTATACAGCCTTAGTGATGCAGAATTTAACATCAATTCCCCAAAACAGGTAGGGGTTGTCCTGTTTGAAAAGATGCAGCTTCCAGTAATAAAAAAGACCAAAACCGGGTATGGGACAGATGAGGATACCTTGAGTGAATTAATGCTATACCATCCCTTACCTGGTAAGATACTGGAATATCGAGAGGTAACTAAACTAAAGTCAACCTATGTTGATAGTTTTTTTGAACTGGTTGACCCTGTGAACAGCCGGGTGCATACCTCCTATAACCAGGCAGTTACAACCACAGGCAGACTGTCCTCAAGCAGCCCTAATCTGCAAAACATCCCTATCCGCACTGAGTTGGGCAAGAATATCCGCAAGGCATTTATCCCTGAACAAGGCTGTCTGCTGCTCTCAGCCGATTATTCCCAGATAGAGCTGCGTATATTAGCTCATATTACAGGGGATGCTAATTTACTTGATGCCTTTATCCATGATAAGGATGTTCATAGTCAGACCGCAGCAAGTATTTACGATTGTTTGCCAGATATGGTTACTACAGAGATGAGGAGAACAGCTAAGGTTGTCAACTTTGGCATTATCTATGGCATGAGCAGCTATGGATTGAGTCGAGAGCTAAAGATTTCAATCAAAAAGGCACAGGAAATGATAGATAAATACTTCATTATCCACAGTGATGTCCAGAAATACATGGATTCAACCATAAAACAGGCTGAAAAAGATGGATTCGTCACCACCCTCTGGGGTAGAAAGAGGTATATCCCTGAGATAAAAAGCGGGAACAAAAATATTCGTGAGTTTGGACAACGGGCAGCAATTAATATGCCCATTCAGGGCAGTGCGGCTGATTTGATAAAAGCAGCTATGCTTGAGGTATCTAAACAGCTTGACAATAAAGGGGAAAAGAAGGCTGAAATGCTGCTGCAGGTGCATGATGAACTGGTGTTTGAGGTAAAGCAGGACTACATCGAAGAGACAGATCATCTGGTCAAGGAATGTATGGAACATGCAGCCGAATTTTCCGTGCCACTCAAGGTGGATGTTAGCTATGGCAAGAATTGGGGGGAGATATGAGACATTCTGTTGTAGTGAGGGTCTTTAGACCCGTAATAATGCAGGGAACAGAGAAGAATTGGGGGAAATTGTTGTTTTACAGCCTACTACTGGTTATATGCCTATCATCCTGCAAGCATATCCCCCAAAAGGGGACAACAGCCGTGCTAACTAACAAGGATATTGCCGCAACATCCTCTCTCACGTCTCCTGTCTCCTGCTCTGTGTCCATGTTTACCAATGAAAGCCAGCAGTATGGGCTTGAAGAGGTATTTACCAATCTGATTATCAAGGAAATTGTTCATGACGGCCGTCTTGATATAACAAGCACGCTATCCTTGCCAGAGGGGCTCCCTCATGATTTAAGGATTAAGGGCAAGATACTCTCTTACCAGAGATCGCTTGTTTCTTATGGTGAGAACTATGTTGATAAGTATAGACTTACCATGAAGGTAGAAATAATTATACTGAACTATTCAAATGAGGTAATGGAGAAGAAAATCTTTGAGGATTCTATTGATTTCATCCCTGTATCATCGCCCTTAACAGCCAGAGGGTTTGTGCCCAGAGAAGAGGATGAGGTTGTTCAAGAGCTTTGCCAACGGATATGTTGCAGGATTATAAGTCATATAAGACATATATGACTTATAATCTTAAGAAAATTTAATTAGTGACCACCGCCATGGCCACCACTTTTTTTGCCGCCACCGCCATGGCCACCGCCTTCGCCACCGCCATGGCCGTGTGCTGCTTTCTTCGGCTGCTGTGCCTCATACTGCCACATCTTATATTCTTTTTCCTGCTCTTTCTTCTCCCTTTCTGCAAACCATTGATGGACAGCTTCCTCTTCTAATCTCTTCTTTTCCTTACCCCTGATTTTATAGCCATACTCTTCATCTATTTCACAGAGCCCTTCTGATACAGATGTTAATGCAGTCTTTCTCAGCTTTCTTTCCATGTTATGGTATGCGGCTCGGCACTCTCCCCCGCCCTGGGCTGCATATTCAAGTGCCTGCCAATATTCGCCAGAGATATTCTTGCCCTGTATCTCAGATAAGACGGCTAAATTATTTGTATATTTGCTTAAGGCAAGGTATCGTTCCCTTTTTTCCTCTTCTTTTAGCCCTTTGAGGATAACACTCTTGTGTTCTGCTGCAGCAGCCTCATATTCAGGGACAACCCTTGCTGCCTGATGAAGCATAATCTCTGCCTGACCGATATTAACATTAACTACAAAATCTTTTAACCTGCCTAAAACCCTTTTCCATTCAGAAACAGCCTCAGGGTATCTGCCAAGGTTATAGTTGCACACCCCCATATTGTATCTTTGCTCATCTGTATCTATCCCCTGTCCTCTTGCCTCAAAATAATGTTTGACTGCCTGTTCTTGATTTTTCAACTGATAAAAGTATATGGTTGCCAGATGGTAGTGAGCAGTGGCATTCTTTGGGTTAATGGCTATTGCCCGTTGGAATTTGGAGAGGGCTTTATCATAGAACCCCTCTCTTTCGTATATTTCACCTGCCAGGTTATGTGCCTTATCCATATCAGGGGCATGCATGGTAGCTGTTTTGAGGTGATTAATTGCTGCCTTCCAGTTCTTTTTCTTATCCAGTATTTGAGCATAGTGGTATCTTGCCTCTGCCTGTTCAGGATAATGGACAAGGATCTCCTTAAACAGCCCTATAGCTATATCTGTCCTGCCATGCTCCATGTAATACACCCCTACCTCGGTTAAGGCTGCTTTTGAGCAAAGCACCTTGCCGCGAGTATTTCGGGTTACCACCTTATGGATATTTAATGCTTTTGGATAATCCTTAGCTTTAACCAATGCCTGAATGTAGAGCCCAAGTGCATCTATGTTTCCCTGATCAATCTTAATGCAATAGTTAAGTATCTCTGCTGCACCTTTGGGACGATTTGTCTTGAGCAGAACCCTGGCCAGATTAATCCATGCTGGCAGATAGCCTGTATGCCTTCTAATCAGTTTTTTCAGCCTTCTTTCAGCCTTATAAGGGTCACCGCTCTTGATCATCAAATAAATAATCCCATTTTCAGCAATCACATTATGCTGGTCAAGTTTAAGCGAATGCTCAAACTTTTCTTCAGCCCATTTGTATGCTCCAATATCAAGGTATGCCTTTCCAAATTTATTATAAGCATCGACAACATGTTTTTCTATCCGAAAATGGGTTAGTGCCTCTTTCAATGTCTCTTCTGCCTTAAAAAATTCCTTTTCCTTAATCAAGCCGATACCCTTTTGGACACACTTGTATGGGGAATAAACATGCTCGTAAAACGGACTGAATGAAACAGCTGCAATTGCACACAAAACTACAATTATGCTTAACCAGAAACCCTTGTTTGTAAGCACTTGCCGGATAGGATTTGGCTTCTTTTCTATTTGGAGTTTAGGTTGCTGGACAGGTTTAACCTTTTTTTCTGGAGGCTTTTCTTTGAGCGATTCTTCATCATATCTGAATTCCTTTTTATATAATGCCTCTTCAAATGTCAGGTCATCATCGATTTCAGGTTCTTCTTCTGCGATTAAATGCTCATCAAAATAGTCAGAGGTTTCCCCCAATTCATCCTCTATCAGGGGTGCTGTTGCTTGATCATCCAGTAGATGATCCACGGAATCAACAATATCTTCCTTTATATCTTTTTCTTGCTCAACCATTTGTTCAGACTCCGTAATAGGTATCAGGTATCAGGTGCAGACCACAAATACTATGATTCTACTTCTGTAGCTGATACCTATATTAACTGCTCAACCCAACCTCTATCCCCGCACAGGACAAAAATTCCACTCCATCCCTGGGTCTATCCTCATCAAGGCATACCACCCTTGTTATCCCTGCGGAAACAATCATCTTGGCACACAAGATGCAGACAAGTCCATTGACATAAATAGTACACCCCTCTGTAGAGATTCCGAATCTTGAACACTGAAGAATAGCTGAAGCCTCGCCATGTGTGCATGCCCCGGACTCATACCTTGTTCCGCTTTCAATATTCATCTTATCCCTGTAACATTCGTTGAGATCAATGCAATGGGCTGCCCCGCTGATACAAATGCCGTTATACCCTGTGGCAATCACCCTCTTGCCGCGAACAATCACTGCCCCAACCTTCTTTCGGATACAGGTGGATCGCTCAGAGATCAGGTTCGCCATCTTAATAAAGTATTCATCCCATGATGGACGGGTCATAATTCCCCCTCTGACATAGTAGCACAGGCATCCTTGCCTGTGGTCTGATAAAGCATGATAGCCATCCCCTTCTGTAGTGGCAAAAGCAATGTAACAGTTCAGCTAACCGCAGAGACGCAAAGACGCAGAGAATAAATCAGAGCACAGA
>DYDG01000063.1 GCA_020717845.1 Marinifilum sp.
TACAGGAGAAATCGAACAATTACCTCTTGACGAAATCAAGAACATTTTGCGAGGGGCAGACGAACTCATTATGAGTGGAGGGTGATCACTGCTTGCCAAAGTATTGAAAGGTTCTTGTGCAAAAAAAATACTGGACCTGGCACTTAATCAAAGCCCTGTCTATGGCTGCTATCGTCACTTGTCAGAAGAAAAAATTCTAAATCGGATTGATTGGCTCATTTCCAATGGTTATCTGGCTATCCAATACGATTATCGATTACCGCTTTTGGTATGCATCCCAGCAGGATGGGAGATTGAAAAGGAAACCTACGCGGAAGAATTGTTCAACGGCTTTAAGGCAATGCTTGCAGATGACAATCGCCCGTTTAATATGAATTATCTTAAGGATAGGAATCGTGAACTGATCTGGCTGTTATTAGAAAAAATAGCGGCTACGGGTAATCGGAAATACATTCCCCTGTTAGAAGCATGGCAGGCAATCGATTGTCAGAAGGTGAAACAGAGAATCCGGCAAGTGATTAATCAGCTCAATGTTGATGGCAGGCAGTTGTAGATGCGTGAATCTATCAGCTGAATCGGGTTACTACGAACAGTTTTCAATTGTTATACTCAATAGCGTTATATTTTGTGATTTTTAATTTTGGCCATTTCAGGCATAGTCGTTTCGACATTTCGACTTCGCTCAATGACCGCTCCGCTCAACGACCGTATTCTCGACGCTATCTGCAAGCAAGGAAAATCACAATTTGTGCCAGTATTGAGTATAGCTGAGGAATTATTCGGATTTATAATTTTTTTATTGACAATTTGGTAAAGGAATGCTATAATGATACGCAAGAAAAAAATTGTGCAACGTATGTATTGTGCAATATCTAAATTGTTGAATTGAGATTGAGGTTGATATGCAATCAGTAACTGACTCAAGATTCAAAGAATTTGTGGAAGAGAACTTCCCGCACCCATATAACTCAATGGAAAGATGGGAGGAGTATATCTATGATAGGATAGGGTCGTCGCATTCTTCTGCTTTGGGGTTGGTTATGCCTGCGGTCAGACGTATAATTGATTCATTAAATAAAGAGTATGCCAGAAAAGAAAGAAGGCTTTTTGCTGATATTGTTGAAGGTAAAGATAAATTACCCAGGAGAATCGTGGAGAAGATTATTAACCAGCCAGAAAAGTATACCATTGAAAACTTTAACAGGGAGATAGAAGATATTGTTAGATTCAGGATAGTTTGTAACTATATTTCTGATGTCTTTAAGGTGGCAGCTATATTAAAAACCGATTCCGACTTTAAAAATTGTTGTCAGATTTTGGACGAAAAGGACTATATCTTTGAAAACCGCAACAAACCTCATCGTGCCATCCATTTCATATTAGAGGTGACTATGCGGGATATGTCCAGAAAGGTAGAACTCCAGATTATGACCCTTCTCCAAGAAGCATGGGATAAAAAAGACCATAACCTTATCTATGAAAAGGAAAGAATTGGTAAGGAAATAGACCGAAAGGATAAGATCAAAATGCAGTCAATGAGTGATCTGCTATATGTAGCGGATGAATTCTTTGATAGTTTGCGGACAAAGATCGTAAAATCGGAGGAAGAAAATGAACAAAAGCTTAAATAGTAGTGGCTTTTTGACCATTTTGTATAACCACCAGGCAGAAGTGGTTCTCCCACTCTTTTTAGCTACAGAATCAATAAAAAACCCGTCTGTATTACAATCTATATTTGATGAAGTAACACAGGTTATCGCTGAAGTATACCAGGGTGATTACAAACGAATAGAGGACATCTCTGTTTATGACTTTAGTAAGTTTAGGTTCTATGAATACGGCCTGAGCAAAGAAGAAATATACTTATTTGCAGAGAATGAAATCTATGATTTCGATTCCCAGTGCCTCAAGAAGGAGCTGTTTAGAAAGCACCTAATTGAAATCAAGAATACAGCCAGAAAATACACTTATCCCAGAAATATTGTTGGTGCAGTAGCCAGGGATAATAACTTCTATGGTCGGCAGGAGTTTATTCTACAACTGTGGGAGACTCTGCACACAAAAAGCATCTTCTTGAGTGCTCCCAGAAGATTTGGCAAGACCAGTATTATGTACCGAATGTATGATCATCCATCTAATAACTGGCAGGTAACACATCTGGAGCTTCAGCATATTGAATCTCCAGCCGAGTTTGTATCTGTCATAATAAAGTCTTTAAACCCAGATTCTACAACAGAAGCCACAGAGGGCACATGGAAAGAAGAAGGCAGCAGATTCTTTGAATCACTCGGCCAGGAAAAGATTCTCTTTCTCTTAGATGAATTCCTCTATATGTTGAAAAACTTCAAAGTGCTTGTTTCTGAGTTCTCTGAGTGGTTTCAGTCCCAGCGGCAAAGTGCCAGCAATTGCCGATTCTTGATTGCCAGCTCTGATTCCTTGAATTTCTGCTTAAAGCAGCATGGGATTAAGGAAGACTTCCCGGATTTTGTAGAGAAAAGGATTCCACCCCTTTCTAAGGAAGAAGCAATAGGGTTTATTGATGAAATACTCCTATCTGAAAATATACGGCTTGGACTCAATCTAAAAGAGAGGATTCTGGACTTAGTCGGTACTCCTGTCCCCTATTTTATCCAACTAATCTTAGCCGAGGTACTAAACTACTATGCCACCAGCCAGGTGCCTTTGAGCGAAGAGGTGCTTGAGAAGATATATTCTGAGCGGATATTAGGCCCGGACTGTAAACAGTACTTTCACTACTTCTTTGAACAGCTATCTATGCATCCGTTTGAGTTCCGAAATGCAGCTGGCAGATTATTAAAAGAATTGTCTGCCCGAAATTATGTGGATTATCAAGAGTTATGGGAACTGTATAAGGAGAGTTCAGGGAAAGAGGATAGTGTGGAGTTTGAAAGTATCTTAACCTACTTAGAGGATGAGTTCTACATTAAAAAGGATGAGGATAGAACCTACTCTTTCTTCTGTTCAATATTAAAGGATTGGTGGCAAAGAAATAGGTGGAAGGTGTAAAAGATGAGGGTATTCCCATACAACCCAATGAATCATAGTTATCAAACCTTAAAGGCTACCTTTACAGCCAGAGAGGGGCTTTTAGAGAATATGTTGAAGAATATCCGTGCCCAATCCCAGGCATCCTCCTTACAACACTATCTTGTTGTTGGCCCACGCGGTATTGGTAAAACACATTTTTTAAGGTTAATTTACTTTACAATAAAAGAGGAAAAAAATTCATGGCTTCCTCTACAATTTGCCGAAGAAGAGTATGGGGTAACAAATCTGCCTAAGTTTTGTCAAAGGATTATCCTGGAAATAGCCAATGAATTGACAGACTTTGGCGAAAAGCAAATGCCAGCAGATTTAGAAAAGATTATCTCTGAATTGGAGAATGAAGCAGATGCTAAATCTGCTGTTGAAAAGGCTATTTCATTCCTGCATCAATTTGTCAAAGAGAACAAGAAAAAACTCCTCATTTTGATAGATAATATTGACCTGATACTTGGCTCAAGGTTTATGGATGAACTCTCCTTAAAGCGACTTAGAACCTTTCTGATGGATGATAATACCGCCCTTCTGATAGGCGGCTCAGCAACCATATTTAAGGAGGTCATTGGCTATGACCAGCCGCTATATAATCTCTTTCAGCGGGTGAACTTAGTGGAGTTATCACAAAAAGATGCGGTTACTTTTATTCGTAACTGGGCAGAAGGAACTGGTGAATCTAAGATAACAGCTAATTGGCCAGCCTATGAAAAGAGGATAAATTCTATCTATCATTTAACCGGCGGCAATCCGCGTCTGCTCCTCTTTCTCTTTCAGATATTTACTCTGGGCGAATTGCCAGAGGTGCATGCCGCATTTGAGGCACTGCTTGACGAAATCACCCCATACTTTAAGGCAAAAATGGAGACCCTGTCTGTTCAACAAAGGGAGGTAATGGATAGCCTGGCTAAGATGGATACAGCCGCCTCTCCATCTGTCCTGGCCACAAGGCTGAAACTGAAGGTTAATCAGCTTACCGCGGTGATTAAAACCCTGGTTGATAACGGCTATCTTAGGCCCATTGAAAAAGCCAGAAAAAAGGGCACCTTCTACTACGATGTTACCGAACAGCTATTTCGTATCTGGTACCAGATTCGCTCCTCTACCCGACAGAAGAAAAGGTTTGCCTGCCTCTTAGAGTTTATTAATCTGTGGTATTCACTGGATGAGTTGCAAGAGCAGAAAAAGAGACTGGAATCGAAATACATCAGTTTCACGGAAATTGGACGAGTCAGAGAGGCTGAGATGGTGAAGATGCACCTGGAGTATGTGCAGGAGGTGGCTGATCAGAAGGAAAAGGCAAGGCAGATAGAGGTGCAGGAATGGCTTGAGAAGGGAGGAAAATTCTTTGATGAAGGCAAATATGAGGAGGCGATAACCTGCTGTGAAGAGGCATTGCGACTAAACCCACAATGTGCTCATGCCTGGTACAACAAGGGAGCGGCTCTGGCTAACCTTGGTCGGTATGAGGAGGCGTTAAGCTGCTTTGAAAAGGCATTGCGACTAAAACCACAATATGCTAATGTATGGTACAACAAAGGAGCGGCTCTGACTAACCTTGGTCGGTATGAGGAGGCGTTAACCTGTTATGAAGAGGCATTGCAACTAAACCCACAAGATGCTGATGCCTGGAGCAACAAGGGATGGGCTTTGGGTAATCTTGGCAGGTATGAGGAGGCGTTAACCTGTTATGAAGAGGCATTGCAACTAAACCCACAAGATGCTGATGCCTGGAGCAACAAGGGAGCGGCTTTGTATAATCTTGGTCAGTATGAGGAAGCGATAACCTGCTTTGAAGAGGCACTGCGATTAAACCTACAATATGTTCATGCATGGAACAACAAGGGAGCGGCTCTGGCTAACCTTGGTCGGTATGAGGAGGCGTTAACCTGCTATAAAGAGGCACTGCAACTAAACCCACAAGATGCTGATGCATGGAACAGCAAAGGATGGGCTTTGTATAACCTTAGTCTGTCCAAGGAGGCGATAACCTGCTATGAAGAGGCATTGCGACTAAACCCACAATATGCTTATGCCTGGTACAACAAGGGAGAGTCTTTGGCTAAGCTTAGTCGGCATGAGGAGGCGATGCCTTGTTTCGATAAGGCACGGAGGTATGCCATTAAAAGAAAAGAGTTACAGGTTATAACCCGGTTAGCCGTTAGGTTTTACTTAGCTCAAATAACAGGTGCTATTGATAAGAAGAATATAGGTATAGTTAGACAATACTTAGATAGGATTATTGAACTGAGGGATGCAATTGAGGTGCATAAAATCCCTGAACAAGAGACAGGATTTAACCAACTTCTGATGGATTTCTTCGTTGAGTTGTTGAAGAAGAAGCAGACCAGTCTAATACTGGAGTTAATTGAGATTTTAGAGCAGTCCAAAATCAGCAAGCAGGCAGGCTTCTTATTCCCATTAAAGATACTGGCAGAATACCTTGACAATGGTGATGAGGATATTCTTAATTGCCAGCGGCCTGAGATAAAAGGCATCATTAAAGAGGTGCTATGCAAGATTTCGTCTTGAAGACCGTATTCGTCTGTGAAATAAGGTCATCAGTTATCAGAGTGTACAAAAACTCGTTCAAACACGTGATTTGCTTCTGACACGGTTGATGAGTGGTGCGTTTGAGGCATAAAACCATGAAAAAGAATAACCAGATTGCAAAACAGAACACATTTACTGAATTTCTGCTTTACACCACGCCAGGCGGCAAGGTGTAAGTGGAGATATTTTTGCGTGATGAAAATATATGGCTGACACAAGATAAAATAGCTCTTTTGTTTGATGTGCAGAGGCCAGCTATCACTAAACATCTCAAAAATATCTTTGAAAGCGGAGAATTGCAAGAAGATTCAGTTAGTTCCATTTTGGAACTAACTGCCAATGATGGAAAAACATATCAAACCAAATTTTACAATCTTGATGCGATTATTTCTGTTGGCTACCGGGTAAATTCAAGGCAGGCAACACACTTTCGCATCTGGGCAACACAAGTGCTCAAAGAGTACATCATCAAAGGCTTTGCTATGGATGATGAGCGGCTGAAAAATCCGGTGGTGTCCCACTATAGCTTAATCTTTGTAGTTAAACGTCTAAAAGGTGTAAAAAGGGGGATATGGAGATAATAGAGATAAGGAGATTTGATTAGGTTGTTTGTTTTTAATACATTTTGTTCTATCCCCATATCTCCAATATCTCCGTATCTCCTTTTTTTTACACAAGTTAGCTATTTAGGGACACCACCCAATTTATCCTGTAATCCTGTCTAAAATTTTAAATTGTTAAAGGAGAGATCATGCAAAAACAATTCATTTGTAGACTAATTATCCTGCTATCATTAATCACCACAACCGGTCTGCCCTGGCAGGTATGCCATAAGACTGGCCAGCCATATCTGATTAACCTTTTCATGGCTGCGGTTATCATTCTTATCCATCTCTGGATTGCCAGGGATGGCATCTCCCTTGTTGGTAAATGGGGAAGAATAATTCCTGTCTGTGGGCTGATTCTTTGGTCAATCATGCGTAGCGTTTTCGTCCATCCGTGTGGGTTCAGGCTGGAGGATGGCTGGTTTTTAACCATTGGCTTGTGTTTCCTGCTTGATCAATCCTCTCTAAAACGCCTGTTGCAGAGAACAATCATCACCATGAGTCCTCTGGCAATCATATCCATCTATGGCTGGTTATGCCCATCCAGTGTCCTTACTGCCATGCTTGTCATTGCCTTTGCGATTACCTTCATTCCAGTAAAATGTGTGGATACAGGAAAAGAGTCTTCGTGCCTTCGTGCCTTCGTGGTAAAATATCTTCCCATAGCTATCTCTTTTGCCACAGTTATCATTATCTCCCTTCATATTTTGGTATTTGACCCTGGGATAAAGAAGCAGAGTCGTATCCTTTTTGATCTTGGGCATGGGGACACCAGTGGCCCGCAGTGGGGTTATGACACAGATATTGATAAGAGTGCAGATGCTGGGCATGGCAGGCTACTGGATTTTTTGAAGGCTTATGGGTATAAGGTTGAGACTCGTTCTGAGCCATTGGATCATGATGTTCTGAAGAAATATGATATCCTGCTTCTTGTCATGAATTCCCATGCTTATACACGGCAGGAAATTAATAATATAAAAAAATTTATGAAAGATGGCGGCGGATTGATGGTCATTGGGGATCATACCAATGTCGATGATGTCATGGCTTCCTTGAATCCTGTGCTTGAAGGGTTTAATATTGGGCTAAAATTTGATATTGTTCGGGTTGACAAGAGCATTAAGGCAAATATCTTTGCGGCTCATTGCCCCATGTTTCAGGGTGTTAACCCTGTGGGTGAGGTAGCTATAGGCAATGGTGCTTCTCTGAGCGTCTCCTTGCCGGCAATACCCATCTTAAATGTTGGCTATGGAGCATTTTCAGATATTGGCGATATGAAAACCGGTCCAGATCAAGCATATCTTGGCAACGGTGTTCTGGATAAGGACGAAAAGGTTGGCGATCATGTTTTGGCTGCCTGTAGCAAATATGGCAAGGGTCGGCTGATTGTTTTTGGTGATTCAAGCTATTTCCAGAACCTTGCCCTGTATCGCAACTATAAATTCTGCTACCAGTGCTTTGACTGGCTTAACCGAATGAACTCATCATTTGGGAATGTATGGCTTATCATAGCTATAGTTTTGCTGCTTGCAGCTGTTCTTTATGGACAGGGTGGACAGGATATCTGGAAGATTGGATATGGGCTTATCCCGGCAATAATTCTTAGCCAATGTATTGCCTTTGTGGCCAATAATCACAACTATCCTGCAATCGATTACAAAAAACTTGGGCAAAGGGTATTGATTGACTTTGCTCATTATCCGCAGCACAGGACATACTGGGAGGATTCAGACAATTACCCTACTTCATTAGATTCGCTTGTCCATCAAACACTTCGGGTGGGGTTGCACCCATCCTTAAAATGCAAAGGCAGGTTGAATGCTCAAGAATTAAATGGATATGACGCTCTGGTTATCCCATCCCCAAATCTTTCATATACTAAGCAAGAGGTGCAGGATGTCCAGCAATGGGTGTCCAATGGCGGCGGGCTTCTGGTCATTGAGGGAGCAAGGAAAGAGACAACCATCCCTGCCTTGCTCAAGCCATTTGAGATTCAACTGGACGATAAGCCTCTTGGGACATACTATTGTCAAAAGGATACCGATGGCAATGATTGGAAGATACCCATGAGCTTTACCACCCAAAAATTTATCCAGCACCCAATTACTCAAGGGATAAACAGCATCTGGTTTATGACCCCGGTAGCAGTTAAAGGGGGGACACCACTTGCCCATGTCTATGACTATCCAACCATGGTCTATAAACAATACGGTAAGGGCAGGTTGGTAGTAGTTGGAGACGACCTCTTCTTTGCCAACTATATCTCTGAGGGTGAAAAAGGGGTTGTTGATTATGATAAGGTTTACTTGAATTGGAATGTGATGAAGTGGCTGACAGGAGATTACACCACGAAGGCACGAAGGCACGGAGAGGGAACGGAAGAGAGATAAGAAATTATGTTTGGCTGTGTGATTTTTCTCTGTGTCTCTGTGCCTCTGTGGTGAATTATCCTGTTTGGTTCTGGCTTATCTATGTTACATGTTAAAGGATGGAGGTAATAAATGTATCGTTTAATATCAAGATTAATTGGTGCCTGGTTCATGGTAGTTTGTTGGTGGGGGCTATATCTTCAGGATGACTTTCAGCCATATAAGGCTGTAGTAGATCAATCGTTGTGGTGGCTCTTTCCCCTGGCCATATTGCTTCTGATAGCAAGTACCTGGCAGAGGCGTAATGTCAAGGATCAGGGGCAAGACTCGCCCAAGTTCCGAACTTTAGAACTTAGCTGGATTTATCAGCCCATAATATTGATCCTGACCATATCCTTTGCCTTATTGCTTGTCTCAGCATGTATTTTCTTGACTGCAGGCTATCCGACATTTTGCTCTGTATTCCTTGGGCATCAGGTATCCTTTGTCTTAAACCTGTTTGGGTTTCATAGCGGGGTAAATGAGACAGCAGTGCTGCTTGATGGGAAAATGGTGTTGCTTGATCCAATCAAGGCTGGGCTATGGCAGATACTGGCGTTTATGCTTGTCTTCTCAGGACTGGCTTTTTGCACCACAAGAAGGGTATCGTTGATACTTATTGGCTTTCTCTGCCACTATCTATATCTGATAGCCTATGCTGCATGGATGGTGGTCTTTATCCCAAAGGAGATGCTGCCAGGCATGGATCTCTTTGATATCTTTTGGGGGATGAAGATGTGGCTGGGATTCCTGCCTATATTGCTGTTATGGTTCTGGCTGTACCATACAGGTGTCAGGTGTCAGGGATTAGGGATTAGGGATCAGGGATCAGGTGTCAGGTGTCAGCCTTCAGCCTTCAACCTTCCCACCTTTATCTTACTCTTAGCCTTCTTCACCAGTATGAGCTGCTTCTTTTTTGGGTTCAGCTTTGAAGGGCGGGAAAAGAAGGAGACGGTTATCATCATAGATGAGATACACTCGAGATGGGAGTCAACCCTGCGTGAGTTTAATTGTCAGGAGTTTGGGATGATGGCGGAAAACAATTACCACATGTTCCTTGAGTATATCTCCCATTTCCATAAGACCTATGTGGTGACAGATGATGATCAGAACTCGTCTGTTAAGGGGGTAATTACCCTGCATGAGAAGGCATTGAGCAAAAAGCTGTTTGATTCATTCAAGGGCAAAAGGGTCATCCTTATCCTTAAATGCTTTACCAGATACCCATCCGATGAAGAAGTGAACGCAACTGTTCAATTTGTCAGAAGTGGCGGTAATATCTTGTTTATTGGCGACCATACAGATGTATTCTTTATGGATACCTATGTGAACAAGGTTTCTAAGAGGTTTGGGATAGAGTTTGTGCCCAATGCAGTTTATGTGCCTACAGACGGCTGGCCAGTGACAGATAAAAGGAACATGAGGTATCACCCTGTTACCCAATATATGGACAGGTTTGTCTGGGCAACCAGCGATGTCTTGAGGCTTTCTAAAAAGGCATTCCCCTTGATCCTTTCACCGTTTGCCTCTTATACAGATCAAGCAAACTATTTTAACAACTATTTCTTTGGTGATACCATGTTCAGACCAGAGAACTCTATGGGTATCCATGCTATCATGGCTGCATCTGAGTATGGCAAGGGGAAGGTAGTTGCTTGGTCAGATTCTACCTGTTTTAACAACGAGCTAATGTTTACCGTTGACAGGCGTGGTCTTTTAGCCGGGATATTCAGCTGGTTTTCACATGCTGGATATATCAATCCATTCCCAGCAATGGCAGTTGTGGTATTAATAATATTGGTCTGGTATCTCCTGCGGTTTCGGATGAACCTTAGCTGGCTGCTGTTGTTGTGGTTGATTATTGGGGTATTGGCTGGCTGGCTGACAGCTATTGGGCTAAATAACACCCTCTATCCGCCCCAAAAACCACAGATACCGCTTCCAGGCAGGGTATTATTCGATGAATCCCACCAGCCGGCAAATCCTTTGACCATTGGGAATATGGACCAGATGCTGGGGGAAGACAGCTACGAGAGATTTTTTTATCACCTGGGCAGGTGCAAATACTATCCAGAGATAAACTATTGCCATCGGCTTACGAAAGGAAGGCTAATGAACACCTCTGCCGGGAATGCAGCATCTCTGGCAGGTACTGTCTCCTGCCTGATTATCACTACTCCCAGGTCAGGCTTTTCCAGAAAAGAGAGAGAGGATATAGCTGCTTTTGTCAAGGATGGCAATGGTCTTCTCTTGATTGAGGGTGCTGGGTTTGATAAGACCACTATAAATCAGGTAGCTGCACGCTTTGGATTGCATTTCCGTCGAGAGCCTTATACTTTGACACTGGACAATACCTTTCTTGTTAACCCAACCCTTGTTGAGGGCGGCAAGACACTGCTTGTCCATCAGGACATCCCTATCATCTCCTATGTGAGGCATGGGAAGGGATTGGTTCTTGCCATCGGTGACTCAGGCATGTTCTCTAATAAGGGGGGCGGGTTGTATTCAGAGGGTATCGTGTGGATGATGAATGATATGATGGAAGCACTTGGTGAAGGGGATGAGAAGGTGTTGAATGGGCTTGACTGGCAGATGATGGTGAGGGGCTAAATGCAGGAGGCAGTAACTCAAGCTTTCAGCTTGAGTATTAAGTAAGCTGTAAGCAGTGCTTGTGTTGCAATGATTGTAATCACTCATGTTGTGAAGGCAGAAGATTGATAGTTCCAAACTTCTGAATTTAGAATGTCAGGGCTGATGATATGTTCACATGAAAAATAAGCGGGGGTAGCACCTTTGCCAGAGGTGCTACCCCTGCATTCCGCATCGTTTTAGCACTTCCCGCTTACCGTTCACCACGCACTGATCACCGATCATCATTTCCACCGTACCCCTCTACCATGGACATTACATCCTTTGGGATTATCCGTTTCCCTACTAATGACTGACCCATTACAAAATATTTGCAGCAATTCTCATTTTGAAAATCGACATCCTACAAGGAGAACTGGAGAAAAGGGAGAATTGGAGAAAAAAAGTCTGGATTTTCGGCTATTTTCTCCATTTCTCCACTTTCCCCCTTTCTCCTTCCTTACACAAGTCTGTCATAATGAGAATTGCAAAAATATTTGCAATCAGCCCTTGACAAATCAAAAAAAATGTTGTATATCTAAAGTAGCAAGGAAATGATGTTAGTAGTAAAAAAGGAGAGTTAGAGAAAACAAACAAAAAGATTTAAGGGAAAAATTAAAGAGGCCGTATTTTGAGAAAATTGATTGGAGGAGGTCAAGAAACGGCTTAGACATTTGGATGGTAATTCCCTTAAAGCTTTTTGATTCTCTACTCTCTTTTTTTTATTAACGCATCAATTTGCCTGTCGAGGTATGGCAAAAAAATGCATTTTAGATAAAAAATGCAATTTTTTTCAAAAAAATGCAAAAAAAATAAAAAAATGCTTGACATGATTGAAAGTATATGGTATGATAAAGGCAATAAAAAATGCCTGCCTGCTTTTTTTATTGAGACATTGGGGTCTTACTTGTAAGATTCTGTTATATTCATAACCAGTGGTTATATTATGATTACGGGAGGAAGTCATAGTGTGCCGCTACATCTTAGGGTTCTTCCTTTGAAACTGGGTTCTATAGCTGTAAGAAGGATATGATGCAGGCAGAGTGGGCTATCCTTCTTTTTTTGTGTCCTCCGCCAAAATTTTAAGAAAAAAAATTTAATATGATATGTGGGATGATGGGTGATGTATACCATAATGGTTATGCGTTAGTTGTCATTGCCCTTCGACTCGGCTCAGGGAACGGTGGTTGTTGAGCATAGTCGAAACATGGTTGTTGAGCTTGTCGCCCTTCGATTCGCTCAGGGAACGAATGTAAACTCAAGCTGGAAGCTTGAGTTACTTTATTGGAATAATATATATGTTGAATAACAGTATATAAAAGGATACAGGAGGAAAAAGATTGATGCGTAGTGTAAGATTAATAATGTTGGGTTTGATTTTATGGGCAGGATATGGAGAGGCAGCAGGTAAGCTGATAATGGTTGCCCCAACTGAGGGGACGGTAGGAACAACTATTACTGTTATGGGTGAAGGCTATGGTCCAACAGAAACCGTTAGGGTTGATTTTGGTGGCAGATTGGATGTGGCTAAGGTAACAACCAGTGAAGAGGGGACGTTTACGGCTGAGTTTCAATTAACCCCTCATCCGGCGGGTCAGGCAAAGTTTGCTTGCGTTGGATATAAAACATTATGTTATACGGAAGGATTTGTTGCTATCAAGGGAAGATTGATCGAGGTAACCCCTGAAAATGGCAGACCAGGAACAGAGTTAAGGATAACAGGTGATGGATATGCTTCATCTGAGGATATTCAGGTATCATTTGGTAATAATGAAAATATTTTGATTAGCAAGGCAAATGGCATGGGTGCTTTTGATCTGGTGTTTACGGTTGACTGTCAGCCAGCAGGGAAAAGGATTATTAATGTACAGGGATTAAAGAGTGGATGCTCTAATAAGACAAGCTTTGAGATAAGCGGGGGCATTACCTCGGTTGAGCCAAAAACAGGTCCGGTTGGGACAAGGGTTACGGTTCTTGGTGCTGGCTTTGGTGCTGAGGAAAAGGTGAAGATTGATCTTGGCAATATCTCAAATATTGTAGAGGTTACCTCAAGCAAGCAGGGAGAATGGACAGCGTCATTTGCAGTGTTGTCTCAAGCCTCAGGTGTTAAGACCATCATGGCTACAGGGTTGAAGAGCCGCCAGATAGGAATGGATAGGTTTGTTGTTTCACCAATAATTACCCTGATTAGCCCTACAGAGGGTTATGTAGGGACAAAGGTCAGAATAGAGGGTAATGGCTTTGCTTCATCAGAGTCTATTCGTGTTGACATGAACCGCAGCATGGGGATTGGACGGGGAGAAGCAGATGTGCTGGGTCGATTGGTCATAGAGTTTGTGGTTGATGCTCAGTCTTCTGATAAATCATGTCGAATCGGCATTATTGGCCGGGAAAGCAGAAGGCCGTGTTATTTTGATACCTTTAAGATATTAAGTCGTATAGATAAGATTGAGCCGCTATCTGGAACGGTTGGTGCAAAGGTTAATGTAAGTGGAAGCGGGTATAATGCTGGTGAATTGGTCAGGATCGATTTTGGTAAGTTTGTAAGTATAAATGTAGTGAGTGCTGATCAAAGAGGGGTGGTAAGTGTTGGCTTTACCGTAGATTCTCAGTCTGGCGGGAAAAAGGCTGTGATTGTCTCTGGTTTAACCTCTGCTAAGGTTAATAATGGTGAATTTGAGATAACCCCATCTGTGATGAGATTAATACCTGAGAGTGGGTGTGTGGGCGATAGTGTTGAAATAGGTGGTAATGGCTATGGGGCAGATGAGATTGTTCAGATAGATATGGGTGATATAAAGAGTGTGGCTGTGGTTCAGTCTGATGAAAACGGACAGTTCTCATCATCCCTGATAATTCCGACTCAAGTAGGTTCTCGTGATAAGATGTTAAGGGTTTTGGGGCTTTCTTCTAATATGGGCAGTCTGAGAAAATTTGAGGTTAAACAGGCTATATTGCTTTCGCCGACAAGTGGGACAAATGGAACGATTGTTTCTGTGAATGGGACTGGATTTAGTGCCGATGAAATCATTCGGGTAGATTGCGGTAATTCGCTGGGGATTGCAAATGGCAAGAGTGATGCGAAAGGTAATTTTTCAGCAAGCTTTGAATTGAATAGACAGGAGATAGGGGATGTAAGGGTTGTTGGTATTGGTCTGACTAACTTTGGGATAGCAACAACTATTTTTAAGGTAGAAGAGGTGAAGAAGGAAGAAACACCTACAGAAACAGAGGAAAAAACTGAAAAAGGGACAGTAGTGCTTGAATAATAAGTCACTGCCCCTTTTTATTAAATTGAACAGGACAGTATAAATTTCTCAATCTCAAAAAGCAAGGTTTGGAGTTATTTATTTTGGACGGTAGACCTAAGCATTTCATCTTCATATTAATAGCGGCATTAATGTTGATTGGCTCGGTAATAACAGCTAGTGCAACTGTAACCATCACTGGGCTTACGCCTGGAACTGGGACGGTTTATAGCACAGCTACGATTACCGGGACATGCAGCAGTACCAGCGGGATCATGACCATTGATTTTGGTACGGTTACAGTGGGTACTGTTGCGGTAGTAAATGATGGTGGTGTTGGTTCATTCACCTATACCTTTACTGTGCCGCTTCATGTCTATGGTACAGAGACCATTACTGCCACGCATGATGGTGTGGAGGGCTCTGCTACTACTACCTTTTTTGTCATTCCACAGGTTGTCAACGTAACAACACCAACAGCTAATGTTGTTGGCACAATAGTAACTATTTCAGGCACAGGCTATGCAGCAGGTGATACTGTAACCGTTATATTTGGGGTAAATCCTGATATTAAGCAGGTAGCTGTCGATACATCCGGGTCATTCACGACAACCTTTACGGTTGATACGCAGAAATATGGGACAACAACGATCAGTGCATCTGGTACATTAAGTACAACGGCAACAGCAAGCACAACGTTCTTTATCCAGCATGATATTATCTATGTAAGCCCAACATCAGGGACGGTTGGGGCAACGATAACCGTGTATAGCACAGGCTATGCGGCAAATGGGACTATTACTGTTGATTTTGGAACAAATACCAACATCCAGCAGGCAACAGCCACTGCAAATGGGTCATTCTCATGCACCTTTAC
>DYDG01000064.1:0-13167 GCA_020717845.1 Marinifilum sp.
GGGAGAGGCTATACAACGCTCTCACATACCTCCACCAAAAAAATTAAAAAAACCACTTGACAGATAAATATTAATTTGTTATACTTATCTAACAAATAGAGAATGTTCTAAAAAATGGCGAGAGCTGCAGGTGGGTTTTATGGAAAAGGAATTAAGTTCGACTATGGAAGATTACTTAGAGACGATTGCTGCCCTCAAAAAGCAAAACAACATCGTCAGGGTACGGGATATAGGCCGTTTATTAAATGTAAAAAGCTCAAGCGTAAATTCCGCCTTAAAGACTCTTTCTAAAAAAGGTCTTATCAAACATGAAAGGTATGAATATGTTGAGATTACTGTAGATGGTGAAAAAATCGCCTGCAATATTCAGAGCAAACATGATTTGCTTTTGAAATTCCTGACAGAGATTCTAAACATAAGTGATGATGAGGCGTTGCAGGACGCTTGCAGGATGGAGCATGCTATGAGCCCAAAAACCTTTGATAGATTAACGAAATTTATTCAGTTTTTGGAAACTGGGATAGATGGTGAAAAACTCCAGTGGCTAAAAAGCTTCAAACATTATTAAAAACAGGCGAAAAAATCAAGCTCTAAAATGTGACAGCCCGTTTTTTAAAGAAAAAGGAAGAGTAAATTTTTATCCTTAAAGTTAGATATATCTAAAAAATCTTGATATCACTAAAATATCAAAGGAGGACTTGGATGGAGAAAATTTTAAGTGAATTGAAACCAGAGGGAAAGGGTAATGCTATGAGTGAAATAGTGTCTGTCGTCAAGATGAAAATAGGACAAGCAGGGAAGGTAGTTGAAATTCATGGTGGAGCAGGGATGAGTTCAAGATTAGAGAATTTGGGAATTAGGGTTGGTGAAGAAGTTAAAAAGCTAAACCAACAGGCTATGCGTGGGCCTGTAGTAGTAGCAATAGGTAAGAGTCAGGTAGCAATTGGATTTGGCATGGCAACAAAAATATTGGTAGAAATAGTAGAGGAGGTATTTGATGAAAATTCTTCTAATGGGTAATCCAAATGTAGGGAAAAGTGTGGTTTTTTCAAGGCTTACCGGTGTTCATGTTATTGCATCCAATTATCCTGGCACTACAGTGGAATTTACTAAAGGCTCTATGCATATGCCAGAGGAGTTAGGCCTTAGCGGAGAGACAGCTGAGGTTATTGATGTACCGGGTGTATATTCTTTAGAGCCTGTTTCTAAAGCAGATGAGGTTGCTGTTGAGATGCTTAAGGAAGGGGATCTGGTTATCAATGTAGTTAATGCCACAAATCTTGAAAGGAGCCTGAACCTCACCCTTCAGCTGCTTAAAAAGAAAATCCCTCTCATTGTTGCCCTCAACCTCTGGGATGAAGCCGCACATACTGGAATAAAGATTGATGTGGAAAAATTGCAGCAGACACTCGGAGTCCCCTGTATCCCTACCTGTGCTATAACCGGCGAAGGCTTTAAAGAGCTGGTATCCAGGATAAAGGAAGCCAGGGCAGGAGAGTATGAATATGAGGAAAAGGAAAGATGGCACGAAGTTGGTAATATTACCACTGAGGTAGAAGAGGTAACCCACCGCCATCATACGTTTAGAGAAAAACTCGCTGATGCTTCAATCTCTGTCTGGACTGGAATCCCAATAGCCTTGATAGTGCTTTTTACCACCTTCCAGATTATAAGATTTATAGGAGAAGGGCTGATAGGTTATGTATTTGAGCCGCTCTTTGAAAATCTGTGGGCACCACTGATGCTGAAACTCTCAAATATTCTGGGTGGTGATGGATTCATCCACGACATCTTGATTGGAAGGTTGGTAGATGGGGGAATAGATTTTGGCGAATCATTTGGGCTTCTTACCACCGGGCTTTTTGTTCCTTTTGGGGCAGTACTTCCCTATGTATTTGCCTTTTATCTAATTCTTTCTTTTTTAGAAGATTCAGGCTATCTGCCCAGATTGGCAATATTGGCAGATAATATCATGCACAGATTAGGGTTGCACGGTATGGCAATAATACCTATGATGCTTGGTCTGGGCTGTAATGTTCCTGGTGCTCTGTCTACCAGAATCATGGAAACAGAACGTGAGAAATTTATTGCCGCCACCTTAATGGCAATTGCTGTCCCCTGTATGGCACAGATTGCTATGGTAATTGGGCTTATGGGTAAACATGGAGCCGTGGGATTAGGAATAGTCTTTGGTACTCTATTTATAGTCTGGATTATTTTGGGAGTTTTATTAAACAAAACTATGAAAGGTGAATCTATGGAAATATTCCTTGAGATACCGCCATATCGACTTCCTTATTTTCAGGGACTTGTCAAGAAGGTCTGGATGAGAATCATCTGGTTTGTTAAAGAGGCAGTTCCATGGGTATTAGCCGGGGTATTTGTCGCCAATATTTTGTATACCCTTGGAATAGTTGATGTTGTGTCAAGATTTGCTGCACCTGTAGTTTCAGGGATTTTAGGCCTGCCTAAAGAGGCTGTAGGTGCTCTCCTGCTTGGTTTCTTCCGTAAGGATGTAGCTGTAGGTATGCTTGCCCCATTAGACCTGAGTCTTTCACAGCTTGCAACCGCATCTGTAGTATTAACCATGTATTTCCCATGTGTGGCTACCTTTGCTACCTTAGTGAAGGAATTAGGAGTAGCAGCCACGCTTAAATCTACCGCACTCATGATTGTTTCCACCCTGATAGTGGGTGGGATACTTAATCTGGTGATTGGTAATTAGTAATTAAAAGGAGGTGATAGGATTGTTAGGAAGTAGAAGCTTTATACGGGGAATTCCCGCAAAGGAAAGTCCCACAAAAAGTCAGAAGGCGGTTCCCCAACCAAATTAGCAGAAACCGCCTTCAGTCGAAACTCGGCATGACAAACACACCGTGCCCACACATAGTATACTATAAGTGTGGGCATGGTGTCAACTAAAAGTTTGTAGTAACCGCATTTATGCGGTTGTTTACAGCTGAATTCACCTGCTAACAGTTGCGACTGACAGCGGGTTATTGCAAACAATTTTTACATGGAGGTATATTGTGTTAGCAAGGTTAACAAAAACAGTGCCAGCAATCATTCTGGCAGCAGTTCTGGGGCTTTACCTGTCCCAGCCAGTTTTAGCAGAGAAGGCTATTGAACTGGGGAAGGTAGTGGTAACAGCAACTAAAGGAGAAAGGGTATTAGCCGATGTGCCTGTACGCACTGAGGTGATTACCAGTAAGGAGATTGAGGCAAAAGGGGCAACAAACCTTTATCAGGCTTTAGAAGGAACACCTGGCATAAGGGTAGAAGAACAATGTTCCTACTGCAACTTTACTGTTTGTAGGATGCAGGGGTTAGAGGCAGGGCATGTCCAGATATTGATTGACGGACAGCCTGTATATTCCGGGCTGGCATCTGTATATGGGTTGCAGCAGGTCCCAACTGCAAATATCGATTCCATCGAGGTGGTAAAAGGTGCTGGCTCTGCCCTTTACGGAGCAAGTGCCATTGCTGGCGTGATTAACATCATCACGAAAAAACCGGCTAAAGAACCTGCAATGAATGTAAATATGAGCTTTGGAGAGCATAAGACCAATAACTATGAGATATTTGCCTCTACAAAAAAGGCGAATATGGATATAACGCTTACTGCTCAGAAGACTGCTGGCGACGAAATCTTAGAGAAAGACTCAGGTCTTTCTGTTGAGGAAGAACGTCTTACTGACCGGGTGAAAACCGACAATGTTACTGGTGGAGTAAAGATAAACTGGTACGATGTGTTTGGAGATGATAAGATTAACTTTTCAGGAAGAACCGCAAATGAACAGCGACAGGGTGGTGATAAAGACACCTTTGATAATTTCTATGCAGAATCAGCCGAGAATATTAAGACTACTCGCTATGAGGCAGGAATCGGCTATAAGAAGAATCTTGCAGAAAACCGAATAGTAAATCTTAACCTCAGTTACTGTACCAATCATCGCAACGCCACCAATGATTCATTCCTGGGTGACTATAAGGATACTCATAGTGACGCATTCCCTTCAGTAGATGAAATGAAGCCGTATATGGCTGATGAAAAACTTTACGTGCTGGATTTAAACTATGCCTGGCTGACAGGAGAAAAACATAGTCTGTTAGCAGGTGTTCAATACAGCAAAAATGAGCTGGAGGAGTCAGGAAAGTATGTAATTCTTGCAGGACCGGACCCGGCCACTGGCAGTACATATCTTTCTATAAGCAAAAAGAGTGCGGATGAGATAGGGGTCTATTTGCAGGATGAAGTGGCTATAAGCGATGCCATTGAACTTGTAGTAGGAGCAAGGTATGATAGCCATGAGTCAGAGGATGATTTTGGCGGCTCTGGTGATGCTGCTCCCAAGGATAGGATTAAGCTGGAATATGATGAAACTGCCTTTAGTCCCAGGGCGGCATTAGTGTACAGACCAAATCAACAGATTACCATGCGTACCAGCTTTGGTACAGGTTTCCGGGTTCCTTATGGGTTTTCTGAAGACCTGCATCTTTGCAGTGGCTCGCCCAGGGTTTATAAGGGTGCGGGTTTGAAGCCAGAAAAATCAAACAGCCTCAATTTGGGCATAGACTATATGGCAGAAAGGTATTCTTTATCTGCCAATATCTTCCGCACCAACCTTAAGGATAAGATTGGCTTTACTGATGCCAGTGATAACGCGGCAAAACTGGGTTACACCTATGAATGGGCAAATATAGATGATGCCTATACCCAGGGTATGGAATTAGGGCTGGTAACCAGATTGGCTAAAAACATTGACATGAATTGCAACCTGGCTTATACCGATGCCCAATATAAGAATAAGCGGCCAGACTGGGTAGGAAGCCATGATGGGAAATATGCTGCTGACAGCAAACACATCCCACGTGTCCCGGAGATTACAGCAGGACTTAAACTGGATTACAGCCCGCAGGATTGGAACCTTGTTTTAGACTGCAACTACACAGGTAGTATGTACATTGATTATTGCAAGGATGAAGATGTAGATAATTCTGCAAGCAAGATTAAACACACAGACCCCTTTATGGTGGTTAATACCAGGGTATCAAGGAGTTTCCCAAATCGGGGAATTACTGCCTTTGCTGGGGTAAAGAATCTTACAGATGAAGTCCAGGATGAAAAGCACCCGGATGATGCTGCATTTATGTATGCACCTTACACCGGCAGAATGCTTTACGCTGGAATGCAAGTAGCATTTTAGCATGGCAATGCGGGAACAGTTGAGCTCCTTTCGCAAGCTCTTCTGTACCCTCCTTATAAACAGAGGGCAGGCTGCTGATTGAGCAGCCTGCCCTTTCATAATATTCAATCAGGAGGTATTTTTATGCTTGAGTTTATTGTAAAAGGTGGAATGTTGATGTATCCCATCATGCTATGTTCAATAGTGGCTATTGCCATTGTCTTAGAGCGGGCGTACCACTTTTTTCGGATAAGGATAAATGTATCTCAATTCTTACTTCAAATTGAGCAGGCATTGCAATCTAATAAAATAGAAGCTGCATTAAGACAGGCAAAAAACACTACTGGCCCCATAGCCTGTGTAGTGGCAGTTGGCATAAGCAGCTGTCAAAAAGACGCAGATAAGTGGGAAAAGGCAGTAAGCCGGGTAGGGACAAAAGAATTGGTAAAGCTGGAAAAAAATATGCGGATACTGGGTATTATTGCCCATGTATCACCCCTTTTAGGACTTTTGGGTACAGTAACCGGGATGATTGTGGCATTTATGAAGATACAGGAGTTAGGTGGCAGGGTTGATGCCTCAGTTTTAGCTGGTGGTATATGGGAGGCACTTTTGACTACTGCTGCCGGACTGTTTGTTGCTATACCAACGATGTGTGCTTATCATTATTTTGAAGGCAAGGTGGATAATTATGCTATGGAGATGAAAGAGGCTGGACTGCTTGTTTCTGAATGGCTGGGAGTCGGAAAACCAAAAGAAGAAAGCAAAAGTTACTTTGAACATTTGGGGGAGGATGTGGACTATGGAATTTGAACGACGCAAACGAATAAGCCAGCATCTGGATATTGCTCCATTAATAGATATAGTATTTTTGCTTTTAATTTTTTTCATGCTTACGGCTAATTTTATCATGCAGCCCGGGATAAAGATTACCCTGCCGCAAGCCAGAACCAGCCAGCCGCAGGAAGAAATGGTTATTGTGTTTATAAGTGAGGATAACCAGATTTATCTTAATGAAAAGCAAATAGACATTGATTATCTGGAGGATGCACTAATAGCGAGATTGCAAAATGTCCAGAAGAAAGCCGTAGTTATTAAAGCAGATAAAAAGATAGACCTTGGGCTTGCAGTCAGGGTGATGGATATGGCTAAAGGGGCAGGTGCAGAAGGATTGTCAATTTCAACTGAAAAAGGTGATGGAAATGTTAAGTGATTCCTCCCTGAAAATTACCGTTCTTGTTTCCATACTTATCCATACACTATTTTTGGGAATACCAGCAGATCTGTTAAAATTCCTGTCGCCTGAGGTTGAGACACCTAATGACTTTATAGCACAAATAGAAATAGAAAAATCATTGCCACCACAAAAAATAGAAAGACCTGAATCCAGGCCAGAATTCAAACCAAAAAAGATAGAACCTGTGTCAGAAAAGGTTATTGAAGAGCCAAAACTTAAGTCTTTGCCAGAAGAAGAACCAGCGGTTGAATCTGTAAAGACAGAAGAGCCTCAAGTTACCTCTCAACCAATTGAGCAAGAAACTATTCAAAAAGTTATCTCTTCATCAGTTGAGCAAGAGACTATTCAGAAGATTGATTTTGCTAAGATAGCAATTCAAAATTATCAAAAAAAGGTCAGAATCAAGATCGAACAGGCAAGAAGATACCCTATTTTTGCCAGAAGAAATGAGATTGAAGGTGTGATTAAGGTAGGATTTACGATTTTATCTGATGGAAGGGTAGAAGGGATAAAGATTATCAAATCTTCTAACAGCAAGATTCTTGATGAAGCCGCCTGCAATACCATCAGACAAGCTGCTCCATTTCCACCTGTGCCAGAAGAGGCAGGCAATGATCAACTTCAAATGCAGGTGGATATTGTGTTTAAGTTGGAATAGTATATGCCCGTTTTTTGTCTTAAGAATAGCAGCCAACTACTATCAAGTGATAAAAAATCCTTGTAATCTTGAACGTTTTGTGATATACTCCTTTTGCATCTATTTAATTGGTAAAAGGTATACTATAATGAATCAAACAAAGATAACATCGTATTTCCTTTTATTTGCCTTAACCCTTGTATTTTTCGAAGGTTTTCATCATACCTGTGATGAAAACCATTCTTTGTTGTGTTATTGTGAATCATCTGATAATGAAGCAGGGGATTTTTGTCTTGCGTGTTGGTGGAGTCAAAACTGTAATACAGATTTTGTCTTCCCTTCAAATGCGTCAATTGTTTTACCACTCTATTTTTCTTACATTTTATTGCCTTCCAATCTTATTTCTAAACAGGTTATTGATGTAAAATGTATTCGCGGCCCTCCCAATAATCAAATCTAACCACCTGATTTATAAAAGGTATGACCTATCCCATAGAGATAGCTATCTATTTGTATGGGAAGAGAGGATATAATGTCTTAATAGCCCTCAAGGGGCAAAAAGGAGAAAAAGATGAAGATATGTGTACCAACTCAAGAGGACCAGGGAATCAATAGTGTTGTCTATGGACATTTTGGTTCTGCCTCATATTACATTATCCATGATACGGACAAGGGAGAAACAAGATCGATAGCAAACATGAATCAACACCATGCCCATGGTTCCTGCAATCCAATGGCAGCCTTGGGCAATGAATCTATTGAAGCTATGATTGTTGGCGGTATAGGGAAAAGGGCTATTGAGGGACTCAATGCTATAGGGATCAAGGTGTATCAATCTATAGCAGGGACAGTTCACGAGAATATTCAGGCTTTGCAAAATGGGTCAATAGCTGAGATTACATCGCAGAACGCATGTGGTGGACATGGTCACGGTATGGGTTGTGGACATTAAGAATTGGCTGACAAGACAATACACGGCTGTTATTATGCTGGCAGCAGGTAAGGTTTGTCGATGTATTAAAAATTTGGAGGTATTAGAAAAATGCGAAGGTATTTAATTGGATTTCTGAGCATTTTTATGCTCTACGGGGGACAGGTATTGGCACAGGAAATCGGAAGCATTTCTGCAACTGAAGAAATGACTGCTCCTGCTGCTCCACAAGGGATGCGTGGTGTCCCGATCAACATCCCGGATATTAGTGTTACTGGTGATATTGTTGGCAAGGTAACCGACAATAAGGATGATGAAGACCGCAACACTGTCCACATCAGAGAGATAGAGCTTGCCCTGCAGGGGTTTATCTATCCTAAGATGCGGGCAGATGTATTCCTGGCTATGCATCGGCATGGGGATCATGTTGAGGCAGAAATATGTGAAGCCTATGTCAGCTTTTTGAATGTGCTTGATGGCTTAGGTCTGCAAGTTGGCAAGCCGCATATCAACTTTGGCAAGATAAACAAGGTGCATCAGCACCATAGATCTTATGTTGACCAGCCGCAGGTTATGACTGAGTTCTTTGGCGACCATGGATTGGTGGGAGAGGGGGGCAGCTTGAGCTATCTCATGCCACTGCCATTTTTTGCCCAGTTTGATCTGGGTGCCTGGCGGATAGAAGGCCATCACCACGAGCACGAGGGAGAAGAGTCGGAAACGGCTCAGGTCAAGGATGTAAATGACGGAACAATAACCGTGGCTGTCCATAAGGAGCATGAACACAAGCATAAGGAATTTGGGTTAAGGGATGAAGTCTATACCACCAGGTTGTGGCTCTCTTTCCCACTCACAAATGAATCCGAGTTAGAATTAGGGATGAGCGGTGCCAAGGGCAGGGGTGCTCATTATAAGGAACATATGGATAATGCAGAGGTTTATGGGGTTGATGTAACCTATAAGCTCTGGCCAGCTACTCAGAACCGATTGATCTTTCAGGGTGAATGGCTGAAGCTAATACGAGAGCTTCCAATAGGTACGCTGAAAAGAACTGGATTCTACAGTCTCCTTAATTACAAGGTTGACAAATATTGGGATGTTGGAATAAGATACGATAACTCAGAAAATGCCTGGCCAGATAAGGAGGAAAATGAATCTGTCTCCGGCATTCTCACCAAGCATTTAACTGAAACTACCTGCTTGCGGGCTCAGTATAAATGTAATAGCCATGGCAAGGATGAGGCTTATCTCCAGATTGCCTTTGGGATAGGGCCACACAGCCACCCACTGGAATAGCAGGTGGAGTAACACAAGCATCCTGCTTGTCTCTTGATTTTGTAAGAGTAGGGTGGGCGAATGTCCACCCTATCAAATGTCATGGAGTACTATGCACTTACAATAATTTGGAGGTTGGAAAATGAATGGGAGAAAATTAACCCTCTTCACGGTGTTCTGTGCTGCCTTTTTATCGTTGTGCAGCTACACCTATGGAGGGGAGAGGATAAATGTTGTCACCACTACTACTGATTTAGCTGATATAGTTAAGGTGGTTGGTGGGGATAAAATTAAGGTTGTAAGTTTATCTACTGGAAGTCAGGACATCCATTCTGTTGACCCAAGACCAAGTATGGTCATTCAACTGAAGAAGGCGGATATGTTGGTTAAAATGGGCATGGATCTGGATATGTGGGTAGATGGGTTGATTTCTGCGGCCAGGAATCCAAGGGTTATCTATAGTGCTAAAGGATATGTTGATGCTTCCATTGGTGTTGAGCGATTAGAGGTGCCTAAAGGAAAAATTGATGCCAGTATGGGTGATATTCATATCTACGGCAATCCACACTATCAAACAAACCCGGCAAATGCCATACCCATAACCAAAAATGTCCTTGATGGGCTATGTCGAATAGCACCCAGAGATAGTGAGTATTTTAAGCATAATCGGGATGAATATCTCAAAAAACTTGAGGAAAAGATGGTTATCTGGGATAGGGAAATGGCAAAATTCAGGGGTAGTAATATCGTCACCTATCACAACTCCTGGCCATACTTTGCTAACAGGTTTGGATTGAATATTGTTGACCATATTGAGCCAAAACCTGGCATTCCACCATCACCAGCCCATCTATCTAAATTGATAAATGTAATGCGGGCAAAGAAAGTAAGGGTGATTTTAGTAGAGCCTTACTTCCCTTTGAAAGGTTGTCAGATAATAGCCGAAAAGACAGGGGCAAAGATACTGATCTTCCCGCCATCGGTTGGGGGAGTAAAAGGGATTGATACATTCCTGGAGTTGTTTGAGTACAATGTTAACCAATTAGTCAAGGCGTTGTCTGAATAATTAGGGGTGGGTAGGCTGTAGGCTGTTAGGCAACAGTCTTCAGTCTATAGCCTGACCAACCCATTCAATGTAATGGGTCAGTAAATTGGGGGAATTGTTTAGCGGAGTGAAATTCACACACCCCTAACCCCTCTTATTAGAGGGGAATACAGAAAATCCCCTCTTGAGAGGGGGTAGGGGGTGTGTTATCCTCTTGAGAGGGGGTAGGGGGTGTGTATCTCTCCTATAAAAAACCACCCAGTTTGCTGATGCATTACCATTTAATCAATTATCAGTTAACCACAGGAGGGAGTATCATGTTAGAACTAATGATCTTACCATTTTTAGTCTGTCTCATTCTATCAGGTATTTATGCCTATTTTGGCATTCATGTCGTCGAGCGGGAGGTAATCTTTGTAGATTTAGCCCTGGCACAAATGACAGCTCTGGGTGGGGCTTGTTCCTTGCTTTTTGGTATTGAATTGGAACATCCATCAGTCTATTTGATTGCTTTTGGTTTTGCTGTCTTGGGGGCAGGCATATTTGCCCTGACCAGAATGAAGAAAGCACAGGTGCCGCAGGAGGCAATTATTGGAATTGTCTATATAGTTTCTGCCGCGGCAGCCATTCTAATCTTAAACCGTGTCCCTGAAGGGGCAGAGCATATCAAGGAAATGCTGGTTGGAGGCATACTTTTTACTGCCCCCAAGGATGTCCTTCTCATAGCCGGGCTATCACTTCTGGTTGGAATATTCCATCTGGTTTTTCGTCAACAATTTTTACTCATCTCCCTTTCCCCTGATGCTGCCTCTCAAAAGGGGATTCCGGTTAGGTTATGGGACTTCCTGTTTTACCTTACCTTTGGCTTGATAGTTACCATCTCTGTCCGGATAGCAGGTGTTTTGCTAATCTTTTCCTACTTAATCATCCCAACAGTATGTGCTATGCTCCTGGCAGATAGGTTTGGTAAACGGCTGATAATTAGCTGGATAATTGGGATATTAACAAGCATTATCGGACTCTATGCCTCATGTGCCTTTGACTTTCCAACTGGGGCATCAATTGTTTGCAGCTTTGGGCTGGTGCTGATAATAGTAGTTTGTGGGAATATAATACTTAGAGCTTATCTAAAAAATCGCTTAAGTAAGTAATCAGCCAGTGATTGGTAGGGGAACGGACAACACAAGAGATTGTCCCTACTGGGAACTGAAGGTAATGGGGTTACCAATCACTGACAGAGAGCGTTGCAAGCAGTTTCCAGATTTGACATGGGTTTTTAAGAATTTCAGTAAGCCGCCAGCAACGAGTATAATTAGGTGGTGTGAGATTTAGGTATTTGTTTTCTGTGTTCCTGATAATATAAAATTCCCCAGCCAGTAACGATGATAATAGTAAAGATGAGAAACACGAGAGATAAAGTATCCATGGTTATTCCTCCTTTCGCTCGAGCCAATAGGCAGTAGTAAAGGCTAATATTGCCAGCACAGAACCAAGAATTAATGGCAGTATACTTATTACTTTACCCGGTATCATGCCTGCAATAATAAGACCTGTAAAGGATAATTTGACCAGATCATAAAGAAGTTTTGCCGTATTTTCTCGCTGCTTTTTGTTCATTAATATTTATTATATCAGGTGGTTTTTCATTTGTCAATTGTTTTTTTGAATAGAATTTTTTAGAAGAAGAAAGGGAGAAAATTTCGACCTGTGCGGTTATGATGATTTACAACAAATGTATGAGTAAGAAAAGGGAGTATACATCAACAGCAATTCTCATTATGACAAACTTGTGTAAGGAAGGAGAAAGGGGGAAAGTGGAGAAATGGAGAAAATAGTTGAAAATTCAGACTTTTTTCTCCAATTCTCCCTTTTCTCCAATTCTCCTTGTATACACATTTCAAAATGAGAATTGCTGATACATCAAGGAAAATTATTGACATACGTCTCCATATGTGCTATATTTTGTTTGTAAAATGTCAAGTATCGAAATGAGAGATACTGAAATGAGGATCACTGTCCATAGAAAATTAATCATGGGCTTTACAACCCTGATAATATTGATAGCCATTATTGGCAGTATAGCCTTAATCAATCTCAATAAGATTAACCTTGTCTGTCACCATATTATTGAACAGGCAATGATGGTTAACTATAGTAATCAGATAGAAATATCGATATTAGAGTGCCGCCGGGCAGAGAAGAACTTCTGGCTGCGGCAGGAAGATAAGTATATCAAGCAGGTTGAAAAACAGGTAGAAAGGCTTAAGAAGAATATTATACTAATAAAAGAAACCGCTGCAGAAGATCTGGATAATCAATTGGATGAAATTCACATATTAGTTGATGAATACTATGCCGAATTCTTAAAATCAGCAGCCCTTTTCAAATCAGGGCTAAAAGAAGAAGAGGTATTAAGTGCAAATAATCGTTTCGTGATTATTAGCCGTCAATTGCAGGGTTTGATTCCCCCAGTAGTAAAGGAAATAAGAACAAGGATGGAGCAGGAGGTAAAAATAGCCGAAGAAACCCAAACCAGGGCAGATCGAATAATAATTATGGGCATAATTGCCGCTGTGATAAGTGGGTTTTTAATCGCATTTTTCATCTCCAGAAATATTGCCAAATCCGTGGATGCCTTTATGCAAACTATGCAAAAAATAGAAGAAGGTGACCTGTACGCAAGGATAGGTGTTAAATCCAGAGACGAGCTGGGTGTCTTAGGGGATTATTTTAATAAAATATTAGATAAGATTGACAGTGTGAAAAATGCACAACTGAGGCTGCAACAACATGTGGCTAATGCTGAGAAATTGGCTTCTCTGGGCAGGTTATCTGCCGGTATCGCCCATGAGCTGA
>DYDG01000064.1:13181-15032 GCA_020717845.1 Marinifilum sp.
GGTATTTTAACTTCAGGTCATATCCTGTTAAAGAATATGCCTGAAGAATCATTGCAGCGGGAAGATGCAGAAATAATTGTCAAAGAAACCACTCGCTGTCGGAAAATTATCAAAGAATTTCTAAATTTTGCCCGTCAATCAAAGCCTGAGATGAAACTTTCTGACATAAACAAGATTATTGAAGAGTCATTATCCCTGGTGAAAAATCGGGTATTATCCTGTAATATCCAGATTATTAAGGAGTTGTCTCTACTGCCCTTAGTCTTGGTTGATGCTGACCAGATCCATCAGGTCTTCATCAATATCCTTCTCAACGCACAGGAGGCAATGCCTGATGCTGGGTCTCTTACCATATCAAGCCATCACCAACATTCATTTATAGAGATTAAATTTATTGATACTGGCTGTGGGATTGCACAGGAGAATATGAACAGGTTATTTGACCCCTTCTTTACAACTAAAGAAATGGGAACTGGATTGGGACTGGCAGTCAGCTATGGAATTATAGAGAAACATCAAGGTCGTATTGCGATTGAAAGTATAGCAGGAGAAGGAACTACGGTTATTATCAGGTTGCCGGTTTCAAAGGAAGCTTATCTTGAGGAGGTTGTATAATATGGTAAGAATTCTGGTTGTAGACGATGAGCCGGTGATCTGTCGAAATTGTTTTAAGATATTAACCGAGTATGGATATGAGGTAGAGACACTTCAAAGCAGTCAGACGGCAGTAAAGAAGATTAAAGAAGAATTGTTCGATATGGTTATTGTTGACCTGAAAATGCCTGATATCGGAGGCATAGAACTGATTCGTTTAATCAAGGAGATAAATCCGGAAATAATTATTATTATGATTACCGGCTATTCAACCGTAGAAACTGCTGTAGAATCGATGAAATTGGGTGCCTTTGACTATATCCCTAAACCCTTTACCCCTGACGAACTAACTATTCGCGTAGAAAGGGCACTGGAGAAAAAAAGCCTGATTCAGGAAAATCGCTATCTGCATCAAGAATTAAAAGAGAAGTATAAATTTGGTAATATTATTGGAAAGAGTAAAAAGATGCAGGAGGTGTACAGGATTATAGAAAAGGTATCTCTTGCTGACAGCACGGTGCTGATTCATGGAGAAAGCGGTGTGGGAAAAGAGCTTGTTGCCCGGGCAATTCACTACAATAGCCAGCGAAAGGAAAAACCGTTTGTCTCCCTGGATTGCAGCTCGTTAACCGAAAGCCTGCTGGAAAGTGAATTATTTGGTCATATTAAAGGCTCGTTTACCGGAGCAATTGTTACCAAACCCGGGCTTTTTGAGGTAGCCGGTGGCGGGACATTCTTCCTTGATGAGATAGGGGATATACCGCTGACTACTCAATCAAAACTACTACGGGTTATACAAGAACGAGAGATCAAACCGGTTGGTGCCACAAAGACAACTAAGGTAGATATAAGGATTATTACAGCGACCAATAAGAATCTGGAGGAACTGATTAAAAAAGGCACATTCCGCGAGGACTTTTTTTATCGGTTAAATGTTATCCCTGTTTTTCTTCCCCCCTTAAAGGATAGAGAGGAGGATATCCCTTTATTGACAAGTCATTTCCTGGGAAAATTCAATAAAGAGCGTGGGAAACACGTAAAAGGCATCTCTCCAGAGGCAATGAGACTGCTTGAGGAGTATGACTGGCCAGGCAATATCCGCGAATTGGAAAATACTATTGAGAGAATAATTGTCATGGCTGATGAAGAAATCATCCAGGTGCAGCACCTGCCCTTAAATATGAGAAATGATCATATCGAACCTATAATGGCTATCCCCAGGAATAGTGAAGAGTTGAAAAGGTTAAAAAAACAATT
>DYDG01000006.1 GCA_020717845.1 Marinifilum sp.
TATTGCAATCTCTTGTTTTGTTGGATATTTTTCATCTTTTTTCAGGTTTTGGAGGACGATCTTTGAACACAAAGATTCTTTTCTTAGTGAACTCTGTGTATCCTTTGTGTACTCTGTGGTTAAATCCAATTTGATTTGCTTGCTAAATATGGTCAAAGTAAAAACTGGCTCCTCGGGTAGGACTCGAACCTACAACATTTCGGTTAACAGCCGAACGCTCTACCATTGAGCTACCGAGGAATATTGGTTGGGAATTATAGCTGATTATTATAAACGAAAATTATGGTTTTGTCAAGCAAAAAATATACATTTTTTGAAATTTTACTTGACTTTTAGGATAAATTTTGTTAATATAGATATATTATTATGGGAGGATTAAAATGTGTTTCAAAAAAATACAATGGTTAAGTATTGCCTGTATTGGACATTTTTTGTTTGCTTTGCCTGCATACCCTGCCAATCCTCAAGTAGAAAAAGGTTTTACTGAGGCAGAGTCTCTCTATCAAACAGGGATTTATGCCTTAGCTATCCCCAAACTTCAGGATTTTATCCAAAAACACCCGGAAAGCCCATTGTGCTCCAAGGCTAAGCTGATATTAGGCGAGTGCTTTTATCAACAAAAGGAATACGATGCTGCCTTATTGGAATATAATTTCCTTGTTCAAACCCAGGTTTCTATAGATATTGTTCCCAGGGCATTATATCGCATGGCTGAGATATACCTTTCTCAGAGAAGGGATGAGGATGCGATAGCTGCCTATCGCCAGATTATAAAGAATTATCCAAAGCTTCCCCTGTCTGAGGATGTCCTTTGTAAGATTGGGGAATATTACTTTAAACAGGGAAAATATAATGAGTGCGAGGATGCCTTTAAGCAGATGTTGAGGATGTTTCCCAATAGCTCCAACATATCTACAGCTTATTACTATCAGGGGATAAGTGCCTACCATAAAAAAGAATACGAAAAAGCAGCCATCTCTTTCAGGGATGTTGTTGATCCAACATTAAAACCCATTGCCAATTATTATGAGGGTGATTCATGGTACAGGCAAAAGGAATACGATAAGGCAATAGCTGTTAGCTCAAGCTTTATTACTGATTATCCAACACATGAACGGAAACCAAATGCCCTTTTTATCGTGGGCTCATCCTTTTATAATATGGAAAATTATAAAGAGGCAAAGAATGCCTTTGCTATGCTGGAAAAGGATTATCCTGCCTATTCTAACATAGATTATGTCAGATACTGGCTGGCAGAGTCATGCTATAAACTGGAAGAATATGAAAATTCCCAGAAAGCGTATAAGGTATTGTCGCAGAACTGTCAGACAGCAAGCCTTATTCCTTATGTCTATTATGGGTTGGGTTTTTCTTGTGTAAAAACCGGGGCACTGGAAGAGGCAGCTGCTGCCTTTGAAAGGGTGGTAAGCAGCAGTGCTAAAGGGAAATTGGGTGTTGATGCCCTGCTGCAGATGGGAAGATCGTATAGAAGCCTCCAACGGCTTGAAAAGGCAATAGATGCCTTTAAGAAGCTGCTGGAAGAATATCCTGATGACGCAATGATCCCTCAGGTAAAATATGAATTGTTTGAATGCTATGTAAGTATGGATAATTTAACCGTAGCACAGGTGGTCTGTGACCAGATGATGGAGTCTTATCCAAAGGATAATCTTACCTGCTTTACCCTGTATAAGCTGTCTAATGTGTTTTTTTCTAAAGAGCAGTATTCGTATGCAGCAAATTGTTATATCCGTGTGCTGGAAAGGTATCCTGAAAATGAAGTGGCAGAGGATGCCTGTTACCAGTTGGGACTGTGTCACTTTAAGCTGGGTAATTATGAACTTGCCAGGGATTGTTTCAAAAAGCTTCAGCAGCAGTATCCCAGCAGCTCTATGGCTGAATTAGCCCAGTATGCTATTGCCTGGACATACTCTGAAGAGGGAAGGTTCAAGGAGGCTATTGCTGAATACGGAAAGCTTCCTCCAAGCGGAGAATTAAATGCTGAGGCAGCCTATCGTATTGGCAATTGCTGGTTTAACCTTAAGGGTTATCATAATGCGATTGAGTCATATAAAAAGGTTATTGATTCTTATAAAGAAAGCAAGCTCTATGATGCGTCCCTGTATCAATTAGCCCAATGCTATTACAAACAGGAAAATTATCAGGAGGCTAAAGTATATTTTGAAAGGCTGTTAACAGAGTGTTCAAGCAGTAAGTATGCCCCAGAGGCTATCTATTGGATAGGATGGGGTTATTTTAATCAGGAAAAATATGATGATGCTATTATCTGGTATCGAAGGCTTATTGAACGCTTTCCAAAGAATGAGTTTATGGATGATGCCTGCGGACGGATTGCTGCCTGCTATTATAATCAAAAAAAGTATACTGAGGCTGTCTCAGAATATCAGCGGTTGCTTGCCAAAGAGGATATAAATGATGCTATCAAGATGGATGCCCTTTATCAGATACCAAATTGTTTGTATCAGCAGGGTAAATTAAATGAGGCTATAGAAGGCTATCGTAATTTCATCAAGAGTCATCCGAGAGAAAAAAAACTTTGCGGCGAAATCCAGTATAAGATTGCCAGGATATATTATGAAAGGGATGCTGTGACTCATGCAATAGAGGAATATAATCGTCTGATAGATGAATATCCTGCGGCAGATAATATCCCGGATGCCCTTTATTGGATGGGGAAATGCTTTGTTAAAGAAAAGGATTATTCTTCGGCTGTGGTTACATTCCGTGCCCTGGTTACTCAGTTTTCTGAGTCATCATGGGCAGCTGAGGCTCAGTTTCGAATAGGGGTATCACTTTATAATGACAAGCAGTATCATGAGGCATATCAGGAGTTTCAGAAGCTTATTGACAGCTATCAGGATAGGAAAGATCTTGTCAATGATAGCATGGATTATGTGAAGAAGTGCAAAGGGAAGAAGTAGCGAACGGTCGTGACCGTTTTATTAAAAACTATGGGGGGGAGAAATGAAAAGATATCAGGTAATATTTGCGATTATTTTTTTAGCTTTTTCAGCTGTTAATGTCCTGGCTCAAAACCAATCAGAAACGCAAGTTGGAACATCAACGCCAAACACAGAAAAGAGCCTTGGGGCATCAGATGAGGTCTTACCGCCTTCACCTGCTCCGACACCGCCTGCCTCTCAAAATACTAAAAAATCATTGCCCAAGATAGAAAAGCAGGATATTGTTATTACTGGTGAAGACAGGTCAAAGATTGGGCATGAAGAGCAGAGGGTTGCTATTGAAAAACAGCCTGGAAGCGTGAATGTCCCGGCTGTTGGTGTGTTGAAAACAGAAACACCAGAGGTATTGTCTGTGCCAAGGGTTATAGAAAATCAGGCAATAAAACCATCCAGTAAGTCTCTTGCTGCCTCTCAAACACCACGTTATTCATTTTCTGTTAATTATGGAAGCAAGGAATTCTTAGCCTATGATTTTTCTCATTCCCGTGAGTTGCAAAGGAATGGGAAAGATAGCCAGAGGTTTTCCTATTGCTTTGGTGTGCAACGGGAAAAGTCCGATGGATTTCATCAGGGCACTGTTTCTTCACCGTTTGGATGTTTTAGCACCGATGGATTGAATGGGGAGGGTGTTATTTATTTTAAGGATTATTCTGTGCGGACAGGCATGTCTTATTTTAGCCGTGTTACTACCCTTCCTTATAGCGGAACACAGACAAATAAACTGGAAAAGAGTGGATTTGCTGATTATGATATAAAGATACCAGGTGGTTCAGCCCTAACCCTGGGTATTAATTGTAATAAGTGCACCTTGTTTAAGGCTGATGCTAATAATGTTTCTGGTTATTTGAAGTTTACTACCCCATTTACGGCAAATACCCCGCCTATTGCCCTTGGCAGCATTATCTCTAACGAAAAGGTAACTCGTAAAGGGACATCAAGCTATGATCGCGGCTATTATTCTCTATATGCTGAATCAAGATATATCAAGGTCTCTAAGCTTAATCTTGATATTAAGGTGGCTCTTGATGGCTATAAGCATATGGAAACTACATCGCAGGTAGATTATCTTGTTGCAGCCTCATATCCATGGAAACCTGATACAGTCTTTCAAATGAATCTGGAAAGAAAGCTATCTTTGCCAGATGTAAGCGAAAGTTATGTCCATGAGGATTATACCAGTATAAATTCTATGTTAAAACCGCAATCCAGCACAAAGATACGCCTTAGCGGGAATTGGCGTATATCTCAGGATGTTTCCCTGGGTGCAACTATCTTTACTGAAAATATCTCTGATTATATCAGCTGGGGCACAGCCACAGATAGTCTTTATGAGCCGATAAATATCGGTGATGTTAAATTATCAGGGATAGAGTTGAGGCTGCAGCATAACCTGACAAAAAAATTAGTTGAATCTATCAGCCTCATCAATACAAGTCATACCTTAAAGAATCAATCAGGCAGTAATAAGGTTGTTCCTTATGTCCCGGATGCAAGGCTGGTGATTGGTCTGAAATATGCAGATAGCAAGGAATTGTCTGTATCATTGAATGGTGAATATATAGGCGAGAGATATGCCTTGCCAGATGATAAGGATAAGAAACTAAAAAGCTGCTTTCTTGTCAATTTGGCAGCAAGTAAACGGGTTAATGATACCCTGTCATGCACCTTTGACTGGGAAAATTTGCTTAATGAGAACTATGAACTGCGAGATGGATACTACGGCAGTCTGACTGTTGCTAAGGCAGGGTTGAAGTTGAGGTTTTAGGTAGAGGCAACCACAAGGAGGTAGCACCTCTGGCGGAGGTAGCACCTCTGGCAGGCTTGTCCCTACCTTTTTAATACCACTGAAGATTTCAGAGGAGGAAGATATGTTTCAAAGCTATAACTTATTGCAAATATTAATCCAGGGTGGAATAGCCATGATTCCGCTATTAATTTGTTCACTGTTGATTGTAGCAGTAATTATTGAAAGGTTCTTGGCTTATCGCCGCATAAAATTTGATGTAGAGGATACACTATACAAGATTCAACATAGTGTGCTCAAGGGAAATATCTTAGAGGCAGTCAGCCTTTGTGAGGCAAAGACATCACCTATAGCCGTAATATTCAAGGCAGGGCTTTTAAAGTATGACCGTGATCGTGATGAGATATTAGAGGCAATGGAACGTGCCCGCATAGAAGAAAGCAGGAAGCTGAAACGATATGTCTGGCTATTGGGAACTATTGGGAGTTGTGCCCCATTTATCGGGTTGTTTGGTGCAATTATCGGCATCATGAGAGCCTTTCATAATATTGCTGCCACTGGCTCAGGCGGAATGGCTGTTGTTGCCGGCGGAATAGCTGAGGCATTGGTGGCTACAGCCTATGGACTGGTTGTGGCCATTGTTGCGGTTGTTGGATATAATTGCTGCATGGTAAAGATTTCCAATACCACCGAGGATATGAAGGTTTATACCCTCAGACTGCTGGAGATATTGATGGACCATCGAGGAAAATAGGGATGGTGACTGGCTTATGTGGCTGAAAAAAGCTGAAAAAAGCTGAAAAAAAGGGCGTTTATAAATAATGAAAACTTTTGTTTCTGAAAATAGTGAACAAAATATAATCTGGGAGATAAATATTACCCCTTTTACAGATATGTTCTTAATCCTGTTGATTATATTTATGGTAACTACACCGTTTTTGATGCAGGAAGGGATAAAGGTTAATCTGCCTTCCTCTGGGGTAAGTCAGGCTCAGCCTGAAGGGGTAATCGTTACCCTGACAAAGGATAATAAGATATTTGTCGAGAATGAGGAGGTAACACTGGAAAGCCTTAGCAATGTCTTGATAAAAAAGGTTGGGGCATCTAATGAAAAACTGGTTGTTGTGCGGGGAGACAAGGATGTCTTTCTGGGTATTGCTGTAAATATTATGGATGTGGCAAAGCTCGCAGGGGCAACAAAGATAGCTATTGCTACAGTAGTGACAGAAGAGGAGGAGACGGCTGCGGTTGAATGACTGTCCAATGCTATTGGATCGGATGAAAGGGAAGATATGCAAAATATATATACTGCTGTGACAAAACAAGATGAAGATTGGTGGATAGGATGGATTGAAGAGGTGCATAGGGGTAAATTGCCAGGAGCGGACGAAAGAAGACCTGCTGGGAAGCTTGAGGGTAACCTTAAAGGAAGCACTTGAGTTCAATCGTGTGGCTATATTGAAAAATGGAGGGGGAGAAAATGAACGAGGAGATTATGAATCAAATGGAGGCTATTGGTCAGGATGTTACTCGAAAGATAGAGGAGTTAAGACAAATGGTCAATATGAAGTTAAATGAGGCATGTGTAAGCCAGATGCCTTACGAGTATGATCTGGAAGCAAAAAAGGCTGCGTAAACGTTTAGGCGTTAGCGGGAAATAAACCGTTATAGAAAGTGTTTGGCAATAAGTGAGTTAGTCCCCCTTAAAAAAGGGGGTTAGGGGGTTGTTACTCCCCTCTTGAGAGGGGAAAGGTGTATAGTCTTTGCTAACTGCTTTGATACCTGAACGCTTTTTTAGGGAGAGCAGATTGTGATGGAATCAAGGGCACTCAATCGACCATTAGTGGTTTCAATAACTATCCATATAGCTATAGCCATGATTTTCTGGTTTATTGTCATCAAACCACCAAGTCAGATTCAAAGATTGATCGAGGTTAGCTTGATAGAACTCCCTGTCTTAATTGTGCCGGAGCCGACACCTGAGGTTGAACCAATAAAGCCAAAAATGGTTCGTGTGAGGAAGGAGATGAAGAATATTCCTCCCATAAAGCCGCAGGTTAGACAGGTTAGACAGAATTATCCAGAACAATTACAGGGAAATGTTATCCCCAAACCCAGGCAAATAGTAGAACAGCCAATAAGGGTAGAGAAACCTTCTCCTCTTCCTGTTGAACCGACAACGAACAGGGTTGTTGTTGAGGAAAAACATGCTGTATCCCTTCCAGTTGCCCGTTCTACAGAGCTGCAAAAACCAAAAGAAGATGCAACGGCAAGGATTCCAGCAGCTGTGGCGATTGCACCGTCACCGCCATCACCTCATTTTGTAAAGGGTGCTTCTATCCAGATTGAAGGGCTGGGAAATCGAAAGGTAAAGCATCGGCCTATGTTTATGGTGCCCAAATCTGTTGAAGAAAAAGGGGTGAACTTGAGTGGGGCATTGAAATTCTGGGTATCACCAGATGGATCTGTAGACAGGGTGGAAGTAATTAAAACATGCGGCTCATCTGAAGCAGATAGTAATGCCCGTGATACTGTGTATAGATGGAGATTTGAGGAATTATCAGAAGAACAAGAAGAAGGGAGAGGAGCTGATTGGGGAATCGTTAAATTCAGAATACAATTGCAGTAATCGATAGTCCTATCTGTTTTATCCGCTAAATTCTCTTGCAATCACGATACATAATTTTGTTGACAAAACAAGATTGTTTTGTTATAATTAAAAAATATTATTCCATTAAATAAAGGGGGGAATTTTTGATGGAATGGAGAAAATACCAGAAGAGGTATGTGAAAAAACGCAAAGGGAAAGGTCTGCCCTTTCTGTCCGGTCTGTCCTGGAAAAGGGAATGGAATAAGCCATGCTATATGGTGTTGACACTCCTTTTGGTTGCTTTTTGCATTTCGTATAGTCATACCTATATCAGAATTGCTTCAGCATCTTATTTAAGCAAAAAGATCTCTGAATCGTATATGTGTGGGACAAATATTTCTCCTGCTTCCTTTAAGCAAACATCAGAAAATGAATACACCATGAATATTGGCCATAAAAAAAGGGCAATATCTACCCTTTTGCCATCTCTTCAAAATGCTGCTCTTGAGCTCTTCCAACAATATAAAATACCTGTTGGGGCAGTTGTTGCCATGGATCCGTCTACCGGGGCAATCCTGGCTATGGCAAGTCAAGGGAATAATTCCACTAATCATCGGTTTCCATTAACCCTTTCATCCTCATATCCAGCTGCTTCTATATTTAAGATTGTAACCCTATCAGCTGCCCTTGAAGAGGAAGTGATCCAGCCTGATGATATTCTGAAGGCTACAAAAAGGCTTAAATATGATGGTAAATGGATACAAGATTCATCCAATGTTGCTTCAGGGCCAATTAGTGTAGGAAATGCCCTGGCTAAATCATGCAATACAGCCTTTGCAACCATGGCCGTAGATGTAGGATACCCATGTCTGGAAAAATATGCTACAAGGTTTGGATTTAATTCCAAGCTATGTCCTGACATGCCAGTAGAGGTTTCATCAGCAGTTATCTCTGATGAAACATATGATATTGCTGCCTCTGGGGCTGGATTTGGAGATATAAACATGAGCCCTCTTCACGGGGTATTGATTGCTTCATCTATTGCCAATAAAGGGAAGATAATGAAGCCAACCCTGATTAAACAGGTTGTGAATGCAGAGGGAAGGGTTCTGGCAACACCCTCTCCTCAGGTGATGAGAACGCCGATTACACCAGAAACTGCAGAAACAATCAAGATCATGATGGTGCAAACGGTTCATGGTGAAGGAAACGCTCATAAGGCATTTTATGATAGGCGAGGCAACCCTTATATTCCTGGGATTAAGATAGCTGGCAAAACAGGTTCACTTTCTTCTAAAACCCAGCCTAAAAACTGCACATGGTTTGTCGGATTTGCTCCAGCAGATAATCCAGAAATAGCTATAGCTGTGTTAATTGTTAACTATGATACATGGCGGGCAAAGGCATGTACTATTACCAGAAAACTCTTAGAGACATATTTTGAGGATAAGGATAAAAATTCTACTCTACGTATGGTCAATAAACAACATGTCCGGGATGCTGAGTCGTAAAGCAATGGGAGGCTGAAGGCTGAAGAAAATCAATCAGATATTCATCCTTATTTGTCCCCACCCAATTGGTTCATTCTCTGCAATAGCTACCATTGTCTTTTTGCCAATGACCAGATCAAAATGAGCTGGCAAGATACCAATGGCTGGCCTCTTCATACATATAATTTCTGGTGTAATCACCTCTCCCTGAGCAATATCCCTTTTAGCGGTAATCCCTTTTCTAACCTGTTGGTGAGCTGTTATCTCTGAAGGGGTAAGGATTTTTTGTGCTTTTCCGAGACATTGCTCTGCCTCTCTTATTTTTTGGACCAGCTCCTTTAGTTGTGCTGGCTCGACAGATGCCTTATGGTCAGGACCAGGAAGGGATGTGCTCAAGGTAAAATGCTTTTCAATTACCCTTGCCCCAAGGGCAACAGCAATAACAGCTGCGGTTGTTCCTATGGTATGATCTGAGTAGCCTATTAATAACCCAAAGGCATGATGCAGGCTCTGAATGACCATCAGGTTTGCGTCTTCAGGTGAGCAAGGATAGCTTGTGGTGCATTGCAAAAGAATAAGCTGTGGATTTTCTCTTAAGATTATCTCAACAGCTTCGGTTATTTCTTCCATGTTTGCCATTCCGCATGAAAGCAGAACAGGTTTTTTCTTTCTGGCAATGTGTTTTAAGAGAGGATGATTGGTTAATTCGCCAGATGGAATCTTAAAGGCAGGGACATTAATTTCTTCAAGCATATCAGCACTTTCTTCATCAAAGGGTGTTGAGAGAAAAATGATGCCTATTTTTTCTGCATATTCTGAAAGCATAACATGATCATCCCTGGATAATTCCAGAGATGCAAGCATCTGGAACACATCCTGTGGAACAGCATTGGAAAGCAGATTTTTTGCAGTAAAGCTTTGAAACTTTATGGCATCACACCCTGTTTCTTTTGCTATCTCAATCATCTGCCGGGCTGTCTCTAACGAGCCATTATGATTGACCCCTGCTTCAGCAATAATGAATACATGACTATGAAAAACCTGACCAATAACTTTATCCTTTATAACTATTTGGGGTAATGGCATTATTTGTTTTTCCTCCAGAAGACAGCAGTGGATGGGGCAGGTTATGTGTCTTATGAAATTCTTATGAAATATAGGCAATGGCTTCTATCTCCACCTTAATCTCAAAGGGGAGTTTGGCTGCTTGAATGCAGGATCTGGCAGGTTTATTGGCAGGAAAGTATTCCTTATAAATCTTGTTCATGATGTCAAAATCATTCATATCAATCAAGAATACCGTAACCTTGAGAACGTTATTTAATGATGATCCACCAGCATGAAGAACAACTTTGAGGTTTTCCAGGGTTAATCGGACTTGTTCTTCTATGCTGCCATGCCTTATTTGCCCTGTTTCTGGATCTTTGGGGCACTGACCAGAGACAAAGAGTAAATCCTTGAAAGATACTGCTTGAGAATATGGAGAATCAGAATTTGCACCAATAACCTGTTTCATCCTATTTTATCCTATTCCCCCTTGATTCCCAGGACATCCATCATATTGTATAACCCTGGCGAGGCATTAGCGGCAAATCTTCCTGCCCGCAAGGCACCAGAGGCAAAGGTATCCCTGTTTTGGACACGATGGGTTATCTCCAATCGTTCACCATCTCCAATAAACATGGCTGTATGCTCACCAATAATATCCCCGCCTCTTATGGCAAATATTCCAATCTCTTCAGGCTTTCTCTGTCCAACAGAGCCCTGTCTGCCATACACAGCCACCTTGTCCAGATCCCTTTCCAGAGCTTCGGCAATTACCCCAGCTATCTTCAAGGCAGAGCCTGAAGGGGCATCAACCTTTTTATGATGATGTGCCTCAAGTATTTCCACCTCATATTCGTTGCCAAGGGCTTTAGCTGTCAGAGCTGCCAGCTTAAAGAGAAGATTCATCCCAAGGCTCATATTTGCAGAATAAACGATGGGGATAGACTCAGCTGCTGTGGATAGTCTTTCATTTTGAGCTTTGTTTAGTCCAGTAGTCCCAATAACTATTGGACAATTGAAAAGACAGGCTGTTTCAAGATGATTGATTGTTGTCTCTGGTGAGGTAAAATCAATGATGACCAATGGGGAGGAAACTATTGCTGGCATTTGTGGTTGTCTTAAATCCTGAAGCGTAGCTTCCAAGTTTGATGTTAAGATAATACCCTTTCCTGCATCTGTCCCAAGCAAAGGATGTTCTTTCCGTTCAATACAACCTGCTATCTCCATATCTTCTGATGCAAGAATCTGTTGGACAATTGCTTTACCCATGCGACCCATTGCACCTGTAACAACAACCTTTATCACCATAGTCTCCTTATTCGTTCCCTGAGCATGTTGAAGGCGTTCCCTGAGCTTGTCGAAGGGGACAATTAAAATCCTGCCAGGACAGAAAGGTCCACCACACAATTTATCATACAGACAAGCATGCTTACCAGCATAGTTAATACTGGAACCTTAACCAGACAAACGACTCGTTCCTTTTTCGCCCAGGACTTCATTGTCTTTCGATAAACAAAAATAGCCTCGTAACAAGCAAAAAACATAACCAATCCCATCAAAAGCATATACAATCGTTCCATTTTGCAATATTCTCCTTATTCATGATCTTTGTAATGACAATAAGATAGCATATGTTATTTATTTTGTCAAGAAAAATATTTACAGGATACAGGGATTGATAAGACTGAAGGTTAATCTGGCGGAGAGGGTGGGATTCGAACCCACGTGAAGGAGTTGAAGCCCTCAAATCGATTTCGAGTCGACCCCGTTACGACCACTTCGGTACCTCTCCGATATGAGCTGCAGCTCTTTGTTCCTTAAAAAAGTCCTGGATTAATTCCCTTGCCTCTTGTTCCAATACCCCGTGAACAACCTCGATTTGATGATTCAGTTGAGAATTTTGTGATAGATTTACTACTGATCCACATGCCCCAGCCTTTGGATTGTCTGCACCATAAACTAATTGTTTTACCCTTGCCCAGACCATGGCACAAACACACATCCCGCATGGTTCGATGGTAACAAACATGATTGTCTCAGTCAATCGATGATTGCCAATAACCATAGCAGCCTTTTGTATGGCAAGCATCTCAGCATGGGCTGTTGGATCTCTGCGAGTTTCTACCTCATTATGTGCTCTGGCAATAATCTCTGATTCAAGGGTAATTATTGCTCCAACAGGCACCTCGCCACATTGATATGCTGCTTTTGCCTCGATAATTGCTTCTTTCATGAAGTATGTATAATTGCAAGGGTACAAATAAATACCCTCCATATTTCTGTGGTAAAACTTTATTAATCTGGTGCGCCCGAGAGGATTCGAACCTCTAACCTACTGATTCGTAGTCAGGCACTCTATCCAATTGAGCTACGGGCGCATAATCGCATAAGATTATCCAATGTTATTGTATATAGAATACCAAATTTTTCCCTATATGTCAAGGAAAATTACTCAATAAAGATAATGCGTTAGTGAACAAAGAGGGAAATGATGAGATAGCAGCGAGAGGACAGAAGAAAAGGACAGAAACCACCCCTAACCCCTCCTTGGGAAAGGAGAGGAATAATACAAGGACAGGATAGTGGGGCGGAAACGAAAGGGTGAATCGGGCGGTAGGGGTGGGGTTTCCACGTCCTGAATGGAGGAACGGAGCGAGAGACAGGAGAGTGGTACGGGGTGCGGAGGCAACATCTCTGGCAGAGATGTTGCCTCCGCACCTCGCACCTCGCACCTCGCACCTTGTTTCCCTCCCATTTACTGACCCATTACGAAACAAACTAAAAAATCCTTGACAAAAATTAAAAAATATAGTAATATTATCATATGAGCAATGCTATGAAAAACATACCATGGAAAACACAATTAAAGGCATATTTTATTACCGGATTCTTGACTATCGTGCCGGTTATGGCTACCATCTTTTTGATGACAATAGCCATGAAGATTTTAATCAAGATTCTTGGCAGTCCATTTCTTTTTTTGTTAGAGACGCTTTTTCATGTAAAGATCGCTGGAGCATGGCTGCTGTTATTTGATGTGCTGGGTATTGCTTGTGGTATGCTTTGTGTTTTTGTAATCATTACCTTGATTGGCATTTTAACAGCCAATATCTTTGGACGGACAATCTTTGTCTGGTTTGAGACCTTTTTAGTAAAGCTCCCTTTGATCAGTAATTTTTATGGGGCAATAAAACAGCTGATGGAAATCCTTTTTTCCAAAGGCAAAAACTCATTTACCAGGGTAGTCTTGGTGGAATATCCCAGAAAGGGTGTGTTTTCTGTAGGTTTTGTTACTGCAGAGGATAATCAGATTGTTAGTCCCATGCTTGGGGAAAAGATGATTAATCTCTATTTGCCTACAGCCTTAAATATTGCCTCTGGCTTTATGCTTATTGTTCCGGCAAAGGATGTTATTCCATTGGAGATAGGTGTTGAAGATGGCTTAAAACTGGTTATTTCCGGTGGATTTATTTCTTCACCTATAGCGAATGGAAAGGAAACAGAATGAATAAAAGTGAACTGAGTTCTCTGATTGCTTCCAAAACAGGGTTTTTAACTAAGGACACCCTGTTTATTATAGATTTAATTCTCACTACTATGAGAGATGGGTTGTGTAAGGATGGAAGGCTCGAATTAAGAGGACTGGGCAGCTTTGAGGTGAGGGAAAGAGCTCCACGAAAGGGGAGAATAATGGCTACCGGAGAAATGGTTGATATTCCCAGTCATAAAACGGTTGTCTTTATCCCTGGCAAGTCATTTAAAAACAAAAACAAGCGGCTGTAATTCAGTGGTAGAATGCAAGCTTCCCAAGCTTGACGTCGTGGGTTCGAGTCCCATCGGCCGCTCCATTTTTTGGCTCTTCATACATTCATCCCTTCCAAATCCCTATTTCTCACTTAAACAAAGGAGTATCTTATGAATTTTCAAGACATAATCTTAGGCTTGCAGACATTCTGGAGTAAGCAGGGGTGTCTGCTTGCTCAACCATATGATATTGAGGTTGGTGCAGGGACATTTAATCCGCATACATTCTTGCGGGTTTTGGGTCCAGAGCCATGGAAAGCAGCCTATGTCGAGCCATCAAGAAGGCCTACTGATGGCAGGTATGGCGAAAATCCTAATCGTTTGCAACACTATTATCAATTCCAGGTTATCCTAAAGCCATCACCTGACAATGTTCAGGATCTCTATCTCCAGAGCTTGATAAGGATTGGGATAAACCCGAATGAGCATGATATCAGGTTTGTAGAAGATGACTGGGAATCCCCTACACTTGGTGCCTCTGGCTTAGGCTGGGAGGTGTGGCTTGATGGGATGGAGATAACCCAGTTTACCTACTTTCAAAGTGTGGGCGGATTGTCCCTTTCCCCTGTGTCTGTAGAATTAACCTATGGACTGGAAAGAATAGCTATGTATATCCAGAAAAAGGATTCTGTGTTTGACTTAGACTGGACTGATAAGATAAAATATGGTCAGGTGCATCATCAAACAGAGGTTGAGTTTTCAAAATATAACTTTGAAAAGGCTGATACGGGGATGTGGTTTGGGCTTTTTGAGAGATATGAACAGGAATCGCTCAGATGTATCAAGGAGAATCTTCCATTCCCTGCCTATGACTTCTGCCTGAAAAGCTCACATGCCTTTAATATGCTTGATGCTCGCAGTGCTATAAGCGTTACCGAGCGAACTGGCTATATTGCCAGAGTACGAAACCTTGCCAAAAAATGCGCTGCGGCTTATATAAAAGAAAGAGAGGAGGCAGGGTTTCCGTTGATTGTAGATAGTGCCAGATAGTATGAAAGAAATTTGGGAAAAAGGTGACCTGTGAAATAGAGTGATTTACTGCAAGAATATAGAGGTTTTTTAACTAAATTCTGTGATATTATTAAAAATCCCTCTTAAAAAAGGGGGTTCGTGGGTTGTTATTCTCTTTTTCTTTAACTATACCTCTGTAGTCAAACAATCCTAATAACGCAAAAACCAAACTTAAAAGGAGGTCGAGAAATGTCAGTTATGGAAAATGTAGCTTTTGAAAGCAACTTGTTGCCAGATGGACATCTGTATTGTCCTAAAGAGTTTGCATATAATCAAGATGTCCATTTTAAAGTAGTTGCAACTTTTAAGAAACCTGAACTTGAAGCATCTGAGCACGAAATTGAATTGTCAAATATTAAGGATATTTCTGAAGATTTCCTTTCTCCAGAAGAACTGAACTATTATCTTAATTTGGAGCCATTATGAGTAAATTCCAACAAGGACAAATATGGCTGGTGAATTTTGACCCAAGCTTTGGACATGAATATAAAAAGGTTCGACCAGCCTTGATTGTTCAAAATGACAGGTATATAGAATTAAGCAATTTGTTGACTGTTATTCCAATTTCTTCACAAATAACTAAACAAACAGATCTTGATATTTTGCTGAAGAAAAATACTCAGAATAGGCTTATGACAGACTCTTTACTTAAAACGAAACAGATTAGTTCATTTGATAAACAAAGATTTATAAAGCTCATTGGCATTGCTGATAAAGAAACAATGATAAAGATTGGAGAGAATATTAGGCTTTTTTTAATTTGAGTAGGTATACTTATAACTTAATTTGTAGGGAAATACTCTAAAAAGTGTAAAAAAGTGACATGTTGTCTTTGGCGTTAGCCACGAGAAAATAGACCAAGGATGTGATTATTAATACCACAATTGACAATGAAAGAGGTCTATCATAAGGGGATTGTCATTCCCCAAGAAAATGTATTGTGTCCCACTTGATACGTTCAATTCGTAATGTGGAGAGTAGAGACGCAAGATGTTGCGTCATTTCGACTTCGCTCAATAACCACTCTGCTGCGTGGACAATAGGACTGATGAAAAAGGCTGATACTTGTTGATTTCGAATTGATAGACAGGAGTGGCAGGAAGAAATTGTCGAGTGGGAGTTGATAAGGCGAGAGAAGAATGGTATCGACCGTTTCCTGCCTACATAACAAACATATGGTCTGCTCCGTTTGGACAATTCGATACCCTTGATTTCATCAAGAATAGTAGCCTGAACGGTTGCAAAATTCACAAGTTATGACGGCTTAAAGTATATATCAAACCCCAAAAAGCAACAATTACTGATGATGAAATTATGTGGATAGTGCAGAAAGAAGGGTTGGTATAGAGAAAGAAAGGGGGCAGACTAAAAGATAAAACATTGACAATACAATAATTTTGTGGTAAGATTATTACGGTTTCAATACATACCCTGAATTAAAAGGAGAAATGGGAATGCAATTTATTTATATTGATAACTATCGCGGATTTAATGATTGCTATATACCAATACTTGATGTCAATTTTATGGTAGGCGAAAATTCTACTGGTAAGACATCTATCTTATCTTTGTTGAATATCTTTGCAACGACTAACTTCTGGTTTAATCCAGATTTTAATCAAAAAGACGTTCAACTTGGTTCTTTCAAAGATATTATTAGTGCTGACTCAACAAACCGAGACTATTTTCGAATTGGAATAGCAGAGTATAATAACAAGTGCAATAAATGCAATAGGAAAGATGCTGAAAATGATTTCATGTTCCTCTTAAAATTTGTTTCAAAGGAGGGGTTGCCTTCTATTTCACAATATTCGTTTCTTCAAGGAAATGTTGCGATAACTGCCCGCATTAGAGAAGATGATGAAATTGAGTTTATGCATGAAAGAGTCAATCTTGCTGAAAACACTGGAGACGAATTATTAACAGTATATAAAAAATGGGTTAAAGAAAAATTTAAGCCAGAAGAATTTAAGCTATTAAAGTCTCCATTCAAAAGTCGTTCTTTGATACACTTGTCGTCGCTTATCCAGAATGAAATTATAGCCAAAGGAAATCGTTCTGAACATGATTTTGGAGTGAACATTCCTGCTTTTGTAGACAATACGGCCTGGATTGCACCTATTCGAACCAAGCCTAATCGCACATATGATCAATACTACAAAATTAATTTTTCGCCAGAGGGTGAACATGCACCATATCTTATAAAAAAATTACTTAACCAGAAAGATACTGCAGAATCTTTTCAAGAATTCATCAAAGAGTTTGGTGATAATAGCGGGCTATTCCGCTCAATTGCTGTCTCAAACCTTGGCGAAAATCCAGAGAGTCCATTCCAATTGGATGTAACACTTAACAAATCACCAATAAATGTTACATGTGTCGGGTATGGTGTTTCACAATCCTTGCCAATAATTGTTGAGTTATTTGCTCGTCGAAAATTGTCGTGGTATTTCATTCAACAACCTGAAGTTCATTTGCACCCAAGGGCACAAGCAGCTTTGGGAGATATTTTTTATCGTTTTGCAGCTAAAGAACGCAAAAGATTCTTTATTGAAACGCACAGCGATTTTGCTATTGATCGTTATAGGCTCAACATTAGAAAAAACCCTGAAACAAAGCATTCTTCACAGGTACTATTCTTTGAACGGAAAGAAAATGCAAACTGTGTTTCATCTCTAAGAATCGATTCAAAAGGAGCATATCCCGATGATCAACCAGATACTTTTCGGAGCTTCTTTATAAATGAAGAGATGAGCATTCTGGGATTGGAGTAATTATGTGCTTAATACTTGATGCAAACTGTCTGGCTGCAACATTTAATCCAGAAGATTCGCGGCATGCTGACTTTTTACCAGTTTGTAACTGGATTGTAAAAGGTAAAGGGAAGATTGTTTATGGCGGTTCACAAATCCAAAAGGAATATAAAGCCTGCCAGAAATATCTCCATATGCTTATGAATCTTGAGAAACGTAATAAAATTGTTCTCTTATGTGATGCAGCCGTTGACAGAGAGCAAAAGGTTCTTAAAGATAAAAAGAGCCATCGTGATTTTGATGACAGTCATTTATTGGCGATGGTAATAGTTTCTGGCGTAAGAATTGTTTGTACTGCCGAATCAAGGGCAATACCATTTCTAAAGGATCGCAATCTTTATCCTGCACATATCAAGAAGCCCAAGATTTATTCAAAAGCAAAGAACGTGACATTGCTTATAGATAGCAATATTGCAAAAATATGTAGGTCATGTGTAGAGAAAAAATAAATCTTAATATTCCACAAAGGAGATACAAAATATGCCTGATCTATTGTTAGAGATTGGCACAGAGGAGATACCGGCAGGGTATATTCAGTCTGGCTTAAAACAAATGCAAGAGTCTATGCAGTCTTTGTTACAAGGGGAACGAATAGGCTTTGAGGGGATTGATACCTATGGCAGCCCGCGAAGACTGTCTATTCTTGTGACAGGGGTGGCTGCATCTCAAATGGATGCAGATGTTGAGGTGTTGGGGCCGCCTAAGACTGCAGCTTATGACAAACAAGGCAACCCTACAAAAGCAGCTGAAGGGTTTGCAAAATCTCAAGGGATGAGCATAGAAGACTTGAAGATAAAAACCACGCCAAAGGGTGAATATTTGTGTGTGGAAAAGCATATTAAGGGTAAGGCAGCCATAGAGGTATTACAAGAAAACCTGCCCGGATTGATTACTGGTATCTATTTCCCCAAATCTATGAAATGGGGGGATAAAGAGATTCGTTTTGCCAGACCAATACGCTGGCTATTGGCATTGCTTGACCGTGAGGTAATCCCCTTTGGAATAGATGGTATCTGCTCAAGCAATATAAGCTATGGGCATCGGTTTTTGGCCCCATCCTCAATTACTATTTCTCACCCAAAAGAATATGTCTCATCCCTGGAAAAGGGATTTGTCCTGGTTGATATTGAAAAACGCAAGGAAATAATTGCCTCTATGATTCAAGAAGAGATGCAAAAGCACAAAGGCAGAGGGAATGATGAAACACTCTCCAGCCTTCAGCCTTCAGCCTTCAGTCTTCAGCCTGATCTTCTGGATGAAGTTACCTGTCTGGTAGAGTATCCTGTGGTTCTTAGGGGTGGGTTTGATGAGAAATATCTGTCTCTTCCCCAGGATGTGGTGATTACCTCTATGTGTGAGCATCAGCGATATTTTCCAGTTATGGATAATGACACCCTTTTGCCGTATTTTCTGGTTGTAGCCAATACTACTCAATCCCCGGACATTGTTCGAGAGGGCAATGAGCGTGTATTAAGGGCAAGGCTGTCTGATGCTGCCTTTTTCTGGGATTCAGACCGTAAGGTTTCACTTGATGAAAGGGTTGAACAGCAGAAAAAGGTTGTCTGGCAGGAGAAGGTAGGCACATTATACGAAAAAACACAGAGGATTGTAGAGATTGCAGAGAGGATAGCCGAAGAGCTTAACCGCATAGGGAAAACCGCTTCACTGGACATAGAAAGTGTCCAGCGGGCTGCCTGGCTTTGCAAGGCTGACCTTTTGACAGACATGGTGTATGAGTTCCCAACCCTTCAGGGTATCATGGGGTATCATTATGCCTCATCTGCTGGTGAGGCAGAGGATGTTGCTATGGCTGTCAAGGAGCATTATCTGCCAAAATCATTTGATGGTGATGTGCCGGAAACACTCATGGGTGCGGTTATAAGTATTGCCGATAAGATTGACTCCATTGTTGCTTGCTTTCATGTAGGGCTTATCCCTACAGGATCAGAGGATCCTTATGCCTTGAGAAGACAGGCTCAGGGGATAATAAATATTATCCTCAAGCAGAATCTGCCGCTAAACCTTCGTTGGTTGATAGCTGGCTCACATGAGGAGCAAGCTGGCCAGATTATTGGATTCATGAAGCAACGATTAGAATATGCTTTAACCAATAGAGGATTTATGGCAGATACAATAGACGCAGTCTTAGGGGCTGATTTTTCATTCCCAACAGATGCCCTGCTGCGTGCCACAGCCCTTGAGGAAATAAGGAAGATGCCTGATATTGAGCCGCTGAGTATTTCGTTCAAACGGGTGATGAATATTTTGCGGTCAGAACCATCAGTAAAAAGTGAATACGTGCAAGAATCACTGCTTATGGAAGAATCTGAACGCAAGCTGTATCACTCTATCTGTGGGATTAAAGAAACTGTAGAGGCATTGGTTAAAGAGGCAAATTATCTTGAGGCACTAAGCATTCTGGCTACCCTGCGAGGGGATATTGACAGCTTTTTTGACAAGGTAATGGTTATGGTTGAAGATAACAAGCTTCGTGAAAACAGGCTGGCTTTATTGCAGAGCATTGCAGCATTGTTTTTGAAGGTAGCAGACCTTTCGAGGCTCAGACAGGCAATATCATAAGTAACAAGAGGCAAATATGCACCTACTTTATAATATACTTTTGCATCTATTATTCATTCCTATCCTGTGCTATCTTCGCCGCGGTATTTTTCAAAGGCTTGGCTTTTTACCTGAGCGGGTTCGAAATATCTTTAAGGGGAAAAAGATTATCTGGGTTCATGCGGCATCTGTGGGTGAGGTGATGGGGATATCCAGGATGGTTGCGGAATTAAAACTTAATCTTCCTGAATATTCTATCCTCATCTCAACCATTACAACTACAGGGACAAATATTGCCAGAAAGCTGTCTACAATGGGGGTGATTTATCTTCCTATTGACCTGCCATTGGTTGTCCATAGGGTGCTTGGGATAATTAACCCAAAGATATTGGTTATTACTGAGACAGAGTTGTGGCCAAATCTAATCTTGCAGGCAAAAAAGAAGGGGATCAAGGTTATTATTGTTAATGGACGAATATCTGAGAAGAGCATTGGCAGGTATCAAAAAATTAAATGGTTATTCAAAAAGCCTCTTGGAACAGGGGTTGACTTGTTTTGTATGCAGACAGAATTGGATGCTCAAAGGATAGCTTCTCTTGGTGCACCCTCGGAAAAGATAATGGTTACTGGCAGCACTAAGTTTGACCTGGGTGTAGATGTCCCCTGTCCTGAAGAGATAAGGAGATTCTTGAAAGAGATTGAGATTACAGAAGAAAAAGATGTGTTGCCAATCATTACTGCCGGAAGCATTAGAGAAAAAGAGGAGGAAATAATCCTTGATGCTTATCAGCAAGTAAGACAGCAAATACCAGATGCTGTCCTGATTATTGCTCCCAGACATCTTCAAAGGATTGAATACATTAAAAAGGCTCTCCAGAAGAGGAATCTTTCGTATGGCTTGCGCACAAGAAGAAACCAGAGAGGGATAGAAAAAAAAGAAGAGAAATCGGTTATTATTCTTGATACCATTGGAGAGCTTCTTCTGGCATATGCTGTCTCTTCTGTGGCTGTAGTAGGGGGAACGTTTGTTCCTGTTGGTGGGCACAATATTATTGAACCTGTTGCCCTGGGTAAAATGGTTCTGTTTGGCCAACATATAAACAATTACCGTGAAGCGGCTAATCTGCTGATTGCTGCAGATGCAGCTATTCAGGTTTCTTCTGCTTCAGGATTAGCGGATAAGATCGTTTATGTGCTGGAAAATCCGGATGAGATGTCTCAAAAAGGGATTGCTGGTAAAAAACTTGTAGAGGAGAATCAGGGTGCTTCAACGAGAAACGTTGAGGCAATAATAAAATACGGAATGTGGAATTCAGAATGCGGAAGTTAGGAGTCTGAATGAAAAGCAATTCCGCATTTATCGCATAGGAGAAACAACATGGCAAAGACTATTACGCAGAAGATATTTGAAAAGCACCTGGTAGAGGGGAAGTTTGAGCCGGGCAAGGAGATAGCTGTCAAGATAGATCAAACCTTGACTCAGGATGCAACCGGCACCATGGCCTATCTTCAGTTTGAGGCAATAGGGGTATCACAGGTTAAAACAGAGCTTTCTGTAAGCTATGTGGATCACAATACCATTCAGATAGGGTTTGAGAATGCGGATGACCATCGATACCTTCAGAGCATTGCTGATAGATATGGGATTCTGTTCTCTCAGGCAGGAAATGGAATCTGCCATCAGGTGCACTTAGAACGATTTGGCAAGCCAGGCAAGACGCTGCTTGGCTCTGACAGTCATACTCCCACAGCCGGCGGATTAGGGATGATTGGGATTGGTGCTGGTGGACTGGATGTGGCTCTGGCCATGGCTGGCAAGCCGTTTTACCTTACCTGTCCGAGGGTTATCCGAATAAATCTGCATGGGGCATTAAATCCATGGGTTTCAGCCAAGGATGTGATCCTGAAGGTATTGGAGATATTTGGCACTTCTGGCAATGTTGGCTGTGTGTTTGAATATGGTGGAGATGGGCTAAAAACCCTTTCTGTGCCTGAAAGGGCAACTATTACCAATATGGGCACAGAATGCGGGGTTACAACCTCTGTTTTTCCTTCAGACGAGATAACACGGGAATTCCTCAAGGCTCAGGGTAGAGAAGGGGATTGGACAGAGATAACGGCTGATGAGGATGCAGGGTATGATAGGATAATTGATATTCAGCTTGATGAGCTTGTGCCTATGGCTGCCTGTCCTCATAACCCTGGAAATGTCAAAACAGTGCAGGAGCTTGAGGGTATGGAGGTTAATCAGGTATGTATTGGCAGCTGCACCAATTCATCTTATAAGGATCTGATGATTGTTGCCGGGATATTGAAGGCAAATAAAAAACATCCAAATGTCAGCCTTATCATCTCACCCGGCTCAAGGCAGGTGCTTTCTAATATTGCTCTGAATGGGGCATTGGCTGATCTTTTAGCTGCTGGTGCAAGGATCACAGAGCCTATTTGTGGTTTCTGTATCGGTAATAGCCAATCACCACAAACAAACGCTGTCTCTCTTCGCACATCTAATAGAAACTTCTTTGGCCGGTCAGGGACAAAGGATGCTCAGGTATATTTAGTCAGCCCTGAAAGTGCTGCGGCAGCGGTTATTACAGGCAGGATAACTGACCCGCGTCATCTGGGTATGGAATACCCTCAACCCCAGATGCCTGAAAGGTTTTATACAGATGACAGCATGATTATTGGACCATCTCTGTCATCGACTGAGATATATCGGGGACCAAACATTGGGAAGCCGCCGAGTAATACGCCAATACCTGAATCTATCCAGGGTGTAGTTACGATTAAGGTTGGGGATAAGATTACCACAGATCACATCATTCCGGCTGGCTCACGAATGAAATATCGCTCAAATGTCCCTGAATACTCAAAATTTGTGTTTGAGATAGAGGATGAGGGTTTTGCTAAGAGGGCAGCAGCCTACCGTGATAGCGGTAGGCACAATATCATTGTTGCCGGAATCGGTTATGGTCAGGGTTCATCTCGGGAGCATGCGGCAATATGTCCAATGTTCTTAGGGGTAAAGGCAGTGCTGGCAAAGTCATTTGAAAGGATACATGCTGCAAACCTGATAAACTTTGGCATTATTCCGTTAACCTTTGCAAACGATGCTGATTATGAACAGATAGATGCGGGTGATGAGGTAATAATAGCCGATATTCGAGGATTGTTGGCTGAAAATAAACCGTTGAAAGCAAAGATCAATGGTCGAGAAGTAGATATAAACTGTTCCCTGTCTGACAGGCAGCGGCAGATACTGCTTGCTGGCGGGATGCTGGGGAGAGGGTAAGAAAAGGTGGATAGACTGAATCAGAACCTAACCTGGACGAGCCAGAACCAAACAGGAACAGGTGATCGGTGATCGGTAAACGGTGATCAGGTAATGTAGGATACCGATCACTGATCACCGATTACCGATTACCAAAATTCTTGCTTTTTGTGCAAGAATTTTACTGGTAAGGTACTAACAGCCTTCAGCCTAAACTAAGGAGATGCTTATGGACATTGCAAAGATTGAAACTGCGATCAAAATGCTTTTAGAAGGCATAGGGGAGGATCCATCAAGACCAGGTCTATTGGAGACCCCAAGACGAGTGGCACAGATGTATGAGGATATACTCAGCGGAATGAATGTTGATGCTAAGCAGGAGATACTGCCATTTTTGCCGGATGAATATGATGAGATGGTTATTGCCAAGGATATCACCTTTCATTCTATTTGCGAGCATCACCTTGTCCCATTCTTTGGCAAGGCACATATTGCCTATGTGCCTAATAAGGGGCGAATGATTGGACTATCAAAATTGTCCAAAATAGTTGACATATTCTCCAGAAGGATGCAGGTTCAGGAAAGGCTTGTTTCAGAGATTGCAAATCTATTAATGGAAACACTTAAGCCTCAAGGTGTTCTTGTGGTTATGGAGGCAGAGCATTTGTGTATGACCATGCGCGGGGTAAAAAAGCCCGGCAGCATGATAATTACCTCTGCGGTCAGGGGTATATTCAATAATAAGACAACCAGGTCTGAAGCATTATCCTTGATTCGGGGAAAATAGGTCTTATATGGCCGATAGGTCTTATAGGACATATAGGACTTTAGGAGGAAAAAGATGCACAATATCAGGATCCTAAATATTATCAGGGAAATAGACGCTATCCATGAGATGCAGAGGATGAATGTTGACCCGCAGGGCATCAATCTCATGTCTCCAAAGGCAATGGATAATGTCATAAAATTGGAGAATATACCCCTTAAGTGTGCCCTTATCCTTAAACAGGAATTGCTGGCAAGGGGTGGTGAGGTGGCATTGCCCAAGGGGGCAATCGATTTGAGTGTTGAAAACACGGATGTTTTGTTGATAGCTACACGGAGTCAATACCATAAGCTTATCCTGAAATTGAGGCAGCAATATTTTAACTTGTCAAAGTTGGGTGAGAGGATTGAGAATGCCTTAAAATGCTTTGACCGCTCATCATGGATTATCAAATGCGGGACACATAGATTAGAAGCAGGTAAAAAAACGATTATCATGGGTATTCTGAACATTACCCCAGACTCATTTTCTGATGGAGGCAGCTTTCTTTCACCAGAGGATGCGATTAACCAGGCTAAAAGGATGCAAGACGAGGGGGCAGATATTATTGATATTGGCGGTGAATCAACCAGACCCGGTGCAAAAGCAGTCCCCATAGAAGAGGAAAAGAAGAGGGTTATACCGATAATAGAAAAGCTGCAAAGCCTGAATATCCCTATATCTATAGACACCTATAAATCAGCTGTTGCTGATGCTGCCCTTTCAGCTGGGGCATGTATGGTGAATGATATCTCAGGGTTAAGGTTTGATCCAGAGATGGCAAGTGTAGTGGCAAGACATAGGGCAGCGGTTGTTATTATGCATATCAAAGGAAATTCGACAAGTATGCAGGATAACCCCCAGTATAAGGACGTTCTTGGAGAGATTATCAGCTATCTTCAGGAGGGTATTGATATTGCTCTTCAGGCAGGCATTTCAGAAGAGCATCTGATTGTTGATCCAGGGATTGGTTTTGGGAAAACCCTTGAACATAATCTGCATATCTTGAGGAATCTTAGTGAGCTAAGGGTCTTTGGCCTGCCCATCCTGATTGGCACATCCCGCAAGTCATTAATCGGGGATATCCTGTCTCTGCCAGTCCATGAACGGATAGAGGGCACTGTCTCAACCGTAGCTGTTTCTATTATGAATGGTGCCAGCATTATCAGGGTTCATGATGTTCAGATTATGTCAAGGGTAGCCAGAATGACAGATGCGATAAAAGGTTGAAAATAAGTCTTATAGGGCTTTTATATCTGATTGAGGTACTCAAATGTTCAGTAAACTATTATCTTCAGTCACTATCACCGATATTATTGACATTATCCTTGTAGCCTGCCTTTTTTACGGGCTCTTTATCCTGATAAAGAGTACCAGGGCTGTTCAGGGGCTAAAGGTTTTAGGGGTACTGATCATCTGCTCATTTATTGCCCAGTTTTTTCAATTACACACCATAAACTGGATATTAAAAGGATTATGGATGATCTTGCCCTTAGCTTTTCTTATCCTGTTTCAGCCAGAATTCAGACGGGTAATAGATGAAATTGATAAGAATTACCTCTGGGGGATATTGTTTAAGCAGGAAAAAAGATTGATCTCAGAGATTATTAAGGCAACCGTGTTTTTATCAAAAAAGAAGATAGGGGCATTAGTTGTGCTTCAGCAGAATATATCCCTAAAACATTATGTGGATGCAGGGATAAGGCTTGATGCAGAGACATCAGCTGAATTATTAAATACCATATTTTTCCCTGGCACCCCGCTTCATGATGGGGCAGTTATTATCCAGGGCGACAAGATAGCCTCCTGTTGCTGTGTTTTACCCTTGAGCCAGAATCCGGATATAGAAGTATCTCTGGGCACAAGACATCGGGCAGCTATCGGGCTTTCTGAGGAAACAGATAGTCTTATTATCGTTGTTTCTGAGGAAACAGGGAGTATTTCCCTGGCATTAAATGGAAAGATTGTCCATGGATTGGATGAGGAAGGGTTGACCGAGATGCTTACCCTTTATCGTTCAAAGGAGGCAGCTGCTGCCTCTGAGGAGACACAATGAGGAATCTTCTCAAGTCTATATCAAACCATATTGAAATCAAGGCATTCTGTTTCCTCCTGGCAATATTTCTCTGGCTTTATGTTACCAGTGAAACCATTATGAGAAAGAATTTTCATGTACCGGTGAAGTTTGAGATCTCATCAGCCATGAATGTTGCCTCTGTAAGTGCTGGAATTGTGCTTGTTGGTGTTGAAGGGGAAAGGAAAGCAATATTAAAGGCAAAATCTGAGGATTTTTCATTGATAGTAAGCATGAAAGGGAAAAATCTGCCAGGAATATACACCGAGACAATTCTTCCAGACGATATCAAACCTCCTTCAGGCATGACTATTACTAATGTCTCACCAACCAATATTGTTATCACATTGAAAAAGGGATAGTTTTTAAGCTGTGTGATCAAGATTTAATCCGCAGATTGCACAGATTGCACAGATTTAAGGAAAGAGAGAAAAGCGATACCTGCTTGAATTAATTGAATGGGAGAATGGAATATAATCCTGATATACATCTGGGTCTTTTGCCCCATACGTTTAGAGTGCATCAACTATATCGATACATACAGTCGGGGATAAAATTGTAGAGACGCGATTAATCGCGTTTCTACTGCATCATACATATCCACAATTATGGATAAAATAGACAAAACTTTGTCGTCAGAGGGAATTGTGGGATTTAGATGCGTTTGCCCTGAGGAGAAATAAAAAACCAGTTGGAAAAAGTGTAGATATATGATAATATTAGTTACCCTCCCAGGAAGAAGTCTGCTTTCTGGAGGGGAGAAGATGTATTCATTATTGTTTTTTGTTACGAAGTTCATAGAGGATATAGATAAAAGGTTAAAAGAGATTGATCCTAAAGTTTGTCGGGACTAATCTTAATGTAGATACTGTGATGTTTAAAACCTTGAACATCGAGTGATAATAAGACAAAGGGGCAAGGGCATAAATGATACAATGCATTAATAATAAAACCGAGAAAGTAGGCGATGATTTTAAAAAGAATCTCGGCAAAAATAGCCGGCTACAGGCCGCGGCCAGTATTTTTACGATATATGGGTTCGAATGTCTTAGCGATGAACTAAAAAAGATTGAGAAGCTGAACTTTATTTTCACGGATCCCACCTTTATCGAAGTGGATAAAAATAGACGTGAAAAAAAACAATTTCAAATTAAGTCCGACTTTCGGCAAAAGGCTATCAGCGGGTCAGAGTTTGAAATAAATTTGAAGAATGAGCTCAAAGGGAAGGCAATTGCCAAAGAGTGTAAAAAATGGATTGAGCAAAAGGTAATATTTAAAACCAATGTAGGGAACAAATATATCCAACCGCATATAACGCTTGAGAATGGTGAAAATAAATATGTGTATATGGGGATAAATGAATTTAGTAGTGCCGGTTTTGGCTATGAAAAAGACAATTCTATTCTGCATCAGATAATCAAAACAGATGATTATGAGACGACCAAGCAGTACATCCAAAATTTTGAAGAAGTTTGGAATGATGAGAAGATATTAAAAGATGTAACAGTTGAGGTTCTTGGATACATAGCGGACCTCTATAAAGAAAACTCCCCGGAATTTATCTATTATCTGACACTTTACAATATTTTTGATGAGTTTCTGGAAGATATTTCCGATGATGAACTTGCTAATGAAAAAACTGGGTTTAAAAAATCTGTAATCTGGAATAAACTCTACGATTTCCAAAAAGACGCCACATTAGGCATTATTAATAAATTAGAACGGCACAACGGATGTATTCTTGCTGATAGTGTTGGACTCGGCAAGACTTTTTCAGCATTAGGCGTTATTAAATATTATCAAGAGAGGAACCGCACCGTACTCGTCCTTTGTCCCAAAAGGCTTGGGGATAACTGGCAAACATTTTTAAACAACTACGATGATAATCCATTGGTTAAAGACCGCTTAAATTATCATGTCTTGTATCATACGGATTTATTAAGAGATCAAGGGCAGTCTAATGGCATCGATCTATCCAGAATTAACTGGGGTAATTACGATTTAGTTGTTATTGATGAATCCCATAATTTTAGAAATAATGACCCGCAAAAAAACAGAGTGACTCGATATCAAAAATTGCTGAACGATGTCATGAAGGCCGGCGTTAAAACAAAGGTTCTCATGCTCTCGGCAACTCCTGTTAATAATAAGTTTACCGATTTAAAAAATCAGATAGCTCTGGCCTGCGAGGGTGAAACAAATATTGCTGATGGGAGGATGGATACAGATAAATCTATCGGAACTATCCTGTCAAATGCTCAACGGACCTTTAACGAGTGGTCCAAGCTATCAGTAGAAAAAAGAACCAGCCAAGATTTGTTGAAACGGCTTAGTGCGAATTTTGATTTTTTTAAATTACTCGATAGCGTTACAATCGCCCGAAGTCGAAAACATATAGAAAAGTATTATGATATCAATAAGATCGGTAAATTTCCCAACAGGTTAAAGCCGATTACTCATCATGCTGATATAACGGATCTTGAAGGATTTATTAAGATATCAGACCTCTATAAAGAACTCTCAAAACTATCACTGTCTATATACTCACCAACCGAGTATATATTGGACAATAAACGACAATTTTATAGCGAAATTTACGACACAAAGATCAATGAGAATTCTATCTTTAAACAGGTTCACAGGGAAAAAAATCTCCAAACCCTCATGAGGGTAAATTTTCTTAAAAGATTAGAGAGTTCCGTTGATTCATTCCGGATCACTCTTGGCAAATTTATTAAGGAAAATGAAGGCACTATTGCCAAAATCGAAGCGTTTGAAAAGACCGGCGTTCAAGCGTCAGTCGAATCTACGCAGTTTAACGATATCAATTTGGATGCAGACAGCGACGACTGGCTGAATGATGAATTTAGCGTCAGCGGCAAAGTAAGGGTTAATCTGGAGGATATGAATACTTCCGGATGGAAGCATGACCTTGAGGCGGATATTTTTATTGCTAAAGCAATATTTGACGAGATGAAAAAGGTGACGCCTGATCATGATTCCAAACTTAGGGACCTGAAGACATTTATTAAAAAGAAGATTGAAACCCCAATAAATTCAGGGAACCGCAAGATTCTGATATTCAGCGCTTTTGCGGACACAGTGAATTATTTGTATAAGAATATTGTCGACTACAATAAAACACTTAATCTGGAAACTGGTAAGGTAACCGGATCAGATGAAAATCAGACAACGCTAAAATTAAGTAATAATTTTAACAACATCCTTATCAATTTCTCTCCCCGCTCTAAAGAGCGACGAGATAAGGCCGCTTCCGAGATAGATGTTTTAATAGCTACAGACTGTATTTCAGAGGGGCAAAATCTTCAAGACTGCGATACGCTTATCAATTATGACATTCATTGGAATCCCGTCCGCATTATTCAGCGGTTTGGGCGTATCGATAGAATAGGGTCGATTAACAAGGATATCCAGCTGATTAACTTCTGGCCTCAATTATCGCTTGACGATTATATTAATTTGAAAAGCCGTGTTGAGGGCAAAATGTTTATAGTGGATGCAACTGCAACAGGCGAAGATAATGTTCTTACCAATAAATCGTCGGATTTATTCTTCAGAAAAAAGCAGTTGGAAAAACTACAGGAAGAGGTTGTCGATATTGAAGAAATGGGATCAGGAGTCTCCATAACTGATCTGGGGCTAAATGATTTTCGTATGGATTTAGTGAATTATATAAAAGAAAACGGAAGCCTCGCAAGTGTTGCTAACGGAATGCATGCGGTTTGTGGGAAAGATGTTGATCGCGGGATTAAAGAAGGTGTCATTTTTGTCTTAAAAAATATTAACAGCGAAGTCAATATTGACAAGACAAATCAGCTTCATCCGTTTTATTTGGTCTACATAACTGCGAACGGAGAGATTTCATCAAACCATTTGAACGTGAAAACTACGCTGGATATCCTCCGTGCGATTTGTAAAGGCAATAGTGAGTCTCTAAGAGATGTGTATGAAGTGTTTAACGATGAGACTGGCGATGGCAAGAATATGGCCAAGTATTCCGGACTACTGAACAAGGCTATCGAATCCGTGCTTCATGTGAAGGATGAAAGCGACGTCGACAGCCTTTTTACGGCGGGAGGCACAACCGCACTTATGAACAATATAAGGGGGCTGGAAGATTTTGAACTTTTGACTTTTGTGGTGATTAAGTAATAATAAATTATGAATTATGAATTGTGAATTATGGATGATGAATTATGGATGATGAATTAAAATTACCAATAGCGGCTTTTGTAAATAAGCTTATCGCTAAAAGCAAGTTTTACAAAAAGGCGGCTTTAGGCGCGAAATTGCAGAAAGAATTTGTTGATAAGATACAGAAGATCATCTGGAAATATAAGCTGGCGGAAAGCACCATAGGTATCGCAAAAACAGACAAGGTAACCGAGATACAGATATTTGAAATCGAGCTTAAAGAGCAGGTGATTCCCAAGAATGTTTTACGGGTCATTGATAAAGCGATTCCCTATCAGATACTGTACCGGTTTATTTATAAGAAAAATGTGGCGTATGGGGCCACATTAAAAGATAGCGGTATAGAGAATTATTATTTTTCCGGCTGGAATGAGGATAAGAGTTTTGATTTTACCGGCATTGACCTGGAGAAAGTTTATCAGAAGATCATTAAGGTTTTTATAACGAGTGAGGCAAAAGCAAAAACCAGTTTTAACGAAATTATAGACACCGACAATAAGATCAAGGCAATAGAAAACGAGATCGGGGTTTTGGAGAGCAAAATATCAAAAGAAAAGCAGTTTAACCGCAAGGTTGAACTGAATAAAATATTGCTGGAAAAGAAAGCCGAATTCATGTCAATTAAAGAAGAGCTGAAATAAAAACTAAAATAAATTTATACGGATTTTAATTAGGGCGAATTTGCCACAATTAAAAGTTAGATTTGCAAAAAAGGAGATGGTAAATGGAAAAAGATATCGTTATATCATTGAGCAATAATTTTGAATCATTTGCGCATCACACAGAGGATGGCGTTGAATTTTGGCTGGCAAGAGATTTACATCGCCTGCTTGGGTATGAAAAATGGGATAATTTTAAAAATGTTGTTTCCAAAGCTAAAACCGCCTGTGAATTATCAGGGCAAATAACAACAGACCATTTTCCCGATGTCGGGAAAATGGTTGATATCGGTTCCGGCGATACAAAAGAGATAGACGACATAATGCTTACCCGCATAATAGAGCCTTTAAGGGAGAAAAATAAATGGATAAACTAAAAATGCAAACCCCGGATCTGACAGATAAGAATATCGAGCGACTCGCCGAACTTTTCCCGAATATTATTACCGAAACAAAAGATGAGAACGGCACCATCAAAAAGGCTGTTGATTTTGATCTGCTTAAGCAGGCTTTGTCCAAGGATCTTGTAGCGGGTGATGATGAGCGATACCGTTTGGACTGGCCCGGGAAAAAGGCATCACTTCTGAAAGCCAATATTCCCATAACCAAAACCTTGCGGCCTTGCCGTGAGGAATCGGTTAATTTTGATACGACAGAGAATCTCTATATCGAAGGCGATAACTTTGAAGTGCTGAAGATTTTGCAGGAGAGCTATCTTGGTAAGGTGAAGATGATCTATATCGATCCGCCGTATAATACCGGAAATGATTTTATTTATAAGGACAATTTTACCAAAAGCAAAGAGGATTACGAAGAGGAAATTGGCGTAGAAGATGAAGAAGGCGGGAAGCTTTTTAGGAATACGGATTCAAACGGTAGGTTCCATTCGGATTGGCTGAGTATGATGTATGAACGGCTGGTTGTTGCGCGGGATTTACTCAGAGATGATGGGGTGATTTTTATAAGCATTGATGATAATGAAGTGCATAATTTGAGGAAGATTTGTGATGAGGTGTTTGGAGAGCAACAATTTGAGTCGCAAATCATACCAATAGTAAATCCGGGCGGAAGAGACTATAAGCAAATAGCGATTACTAATGAATATCTATTGGTTTATTCAAAAAGTCCAGAACTTATACTGAATGAAATGCCTAAAGAAGTTGATTTTAAATTATCAGACTCCAAGGGAGGTTACATTCTACGAGAATTAAGAAATCGTAATCCAAAATTTCATAGCGGTAACCGTCCAAATTTATTTTATCCATTTTTTGTTAATCTCGATTCTTTTTTAAATGGCTATTGCACAGTGAGTCTTACAAAAGACGCGCAACATAGCATAGAAGTAAGGCCTTACAATAGCGAAGGTAAAGAAAGTGTATGGAGATGGGGGAAGGTGAAAGCGGGAAAGGCAATTGAACCAAATAACCATGATTTAAGTCAAGTGCTTGCAAAACAGAAATCAGACGGAAATTGGAATATTTATGAGAAAAATAGAAGAAGTACCACGAAAGTCAAATCCGTTTGGGACGAAACGGAAATGCGCACAGAAAACGGGACAAGAACAATAAGGAATTTATTTGATGCAACTTATTTTGATCATCCCAAGCCGGTTGATTTAATCAAGCGTTGCGTGCAAATTGGATCAAATGGTGGTGATATAGTTTTAGATTTTTTCGCAGGATCTTCCACCACTGCTCATGCGGTTTTAATGCAAAACGCAGAGTCAGAAGATAGTGAGCATAGAAAGTTTGTTATGGTTCAGCTCCCTGAAAAAACTGATGAAAACAGCGAAGCCTATAAAGCGGGATACAAAACCATTGCAGATATCGGTAAAGAGCGTATCCGTCGCGCGGGCAAGAAAATAGTTGAAGATCTTAAAGCAAAAAATCAACAATTAGAGCTTGGTCAGGAGCTGGTTGACGCGAGCAAGCTTGATATCGGGTTTCGTGTTTATAAAACCGACGAAAGCAATATGAAAGATGTGTTTTATCATCCGGCTAAGTTGGACCAGAAACAACTCGCATTTTCAGAGAACAATATCAAAGAAGACCGCACTCCGGAAGATCTCTTAACTCAGGTGATTCTTGATCTTGGATTGGAGCTTTCTCTGCCCATTGAAACAAAGGAAATAGGCAAAAATACGGTCTTTATTGTTCAAACTAACGCGATTGTAGCTTGTTTTGACAATGATATTGACTTCAAAACTTGTGCTGAGCATGGTTGCATAGTTGACACGATCGCGGGGCTAAAACCATTCAAAGTAGTTTTTAAAGACGCGAGTTTCAGGGATGACAAAGACCGTATTAATGTGGAAGAGCGGTTTAAGAGGCTTTCCCCTGAGACAAAGGTAACGGTGATATAAGTATGAAAAAGAAAGAGCATAAATTGATTATTCGTAATTCAACAGCGGAGTTTTTGGTCTTTACTTCTCAAGCAGGAGAAGACGGGATTGATGTTCGTGTTGAAGATGAAAATGTCTGGCTTACGCAAAAATTGATTGCTAAACTCTTTGATGTTAAAATTCCAACAATTAACGAGCATTTAAAAAACATTTTTGAGACACAAGAATTGCAGGAAAATTCAGTTATTAGGGAATTCCTAATAACTGCGGACGATGGGAAAAATTATCAGACAAAACATTATAATTTAGAAGCGATAATCGCGATGGGCTACAGAATAAATTCAGAAAGAGCAACAAATTTTAGAAGATGGGCAACGCAAGTATTAAAAGATTTTACTCTTCGCGGGTATGTCCTTGATGCTATGCGTTTAAAAAACGGAGCATATCTCAGCAAGCAATACTTTAAAGATTTAATTCTTGAGATTCGCGATATTCGTGAAAGTGAAAGGAATTTTTATCAGCAAATTACGGATATCTATGCAACTGCGATTGATTATGATTTAAAGTCTCCTGCTACACAAGCCTTTTTTGCGACAGTTCAAAATAAACTTCATTTTGCTACTCATGGACAGACGGCCGCAGAGATAATTGTAAATCGTGCCAATCATCAAAAAGAGTACATGGGACTTACAACGTGGAAAAAAGCGCCTGATGGTAAAATCATAAAGTCAGATGTGATAGTCGCAAAGAATTACCTCAATGAAAAGGAGATTAAGTTTTTAAATAGAATTGTAACCATGTACCTTGATTATGCGGAGCATCAAGCAGAAATAGGTATTCCTATGACAATGAGTGATTGGGCAGAAAAATTGAATGCGTTTTTGAAATTTAATAATGCAGACATTTTAAATGACTGTGGGAAAATAACAGCAGAAATTGCAAAATCATTCGCAGAGAGTGAATTTGAAAAATACCGTCCAACTCAAGATAAACTTTTTGAAAGCGATTTTGATAAAGAGATGAAGAAGCTGGTCAATAAAATGGAGATAGACAAATGAAATTGCAATTTAAACATCAACAATACCAAACAGACGCCGCCTCAGCGGTTGTCCGGTGTTTTATCGGGCAAAGTAAAGGATTTAGGAAGGAAGTGGTGGAGAGGAGAGGAATTCTTACTTGCGAGATTTTTTCCAATAAAAAACTGGAAATTATTGATAGCGATATCTTGAAGAATGTTCAAGCCTTGCAAAAAGAACAGGAGTTGAAGGTAGTTGACCGTTTAGATGGCCTGAATTTTACTATCGAGATGGAAACTGGAACCGGTAAGACCTATGTTTATACCAAAACAATGTATGAGCTGAATAAGCATTATGGCTGGAACAAGTTTATTGTCATGGTGCCATCCGTGGCTATTCGCGAAGGCGTGCATAAATCACTTGAAATAACCGCAGAGCATTTTCAGGGAATATACGGCAACAAGATCCGTTTTTCCATTTACAACACCCAGAACAAATCAAATCTCATTAATATCAAGAGCTTTGCGGATACCTCGAATATCGAAGTGATCATTATGAATTATCAGGCTTTTGCCACAACCAGTCAGGAATCCAGAAAAATTTTCCAGAAGCTCGATACATTGCAGTCCGAAAAGCCAATAGATATTATCAAGAGGGCCCGGCCAATCTTGATTATTGACGAGCCTCAGAGGTTTGGAGAGAAGGCGGAAAAGATCTTTTCCGACAGGGAATTTGACCAGTTGTTTACTTTGCGTTATTCCGCAACCCATAGACGAGACTTTAATAAAATCTACCGCCTTGATGCCATTGATGCCTATAACCAGAAATTGGTTAAAAAGATAAGCGTAAAAGGTATTGAAGTGGTTGGCAACAGCGGAACCAACAGTTATCTGTTTTTGGATCGGATCCAGATCAGCACCGATAAATACCCGGTTGCTTATGTGGAGCTTGAAGTAAAGCAGACGACTGGTATTCAGAAGAAAATCAGGAAGATCAAGGAAAAGGATGATTTGTTTGTTTTATCCAACGAGCTTAATCAATATAAAGGGTTTATTGTAAAAGAAATTAATGGATTGACTAATACGGTAGCGTTTACGAATGGCATTGAATTATCCGTCGGGCAGGCCACAGGGCATGTCGATGAAGAACATGTGCGGCGTATTCAGATACGGGAGACAATAAAGTCGCATATTGAGAAAGAACGGATCATGTTCGCAAAGGGGATCAAGGTATTGTCGCTGTTCTTTATTGATGAGGTGGCGAAATACCGTGATTACTCAAAGCTCGATCAGAAGGGTGATTACGCGCAAGTCTTCGAAGAGGAGTACAGGGAAGCCATAAGCCAACTTAACTTTTTTGAAGAAGAATATAACAAGTATCTTTTGGGCCATTCAGTTGATGATATTCATAAAGGATATTTCTCGATCGATAAGAAAGGACACTTTGTTGATTCTAAAGAGAAAAAGAGTGAAGGCGGAAGTGATGATGAGAGCGTTTATGACCTGATCATGAAAAATAAAGAGAAACTTTTGGATTTGAAAGAGCCGACGCGGTTTATATTTTCCCACTCGGCACTTCGGGAAGGTTGGGATAATCCAAATATTTTTCAAATATGCACCTTAAAACACAGCCAGTCAACCATAAGTAAAAGGCAGGAGATCGGCCGGGGCTTAAGAATCTGTGTTAATTCCAATGGTGATAGGATGGACACATCAGTGCTCGAGGGGGAGTTTTTTGATGTGAATAAGTTAACCGTTGTGGCAAGTGAATCGTATGACTCTTTCGCGAGAGAGTTGCAGAACGAGATCGTTGAGTCGCTTTCTGAAAGGCCGGTTAAGCTGACCATCGATGTATTGAAAGGACTTGTTTTAAACAATGATAAGGGTGAGAAATTTGTTTTTGATGATAAGACAGCAACAATTTTAATAGCAGATTTTATGAAAAAGAATTATATAAACGAAAACCTGCAAATAACAGATACTTTAATTAAAGATATAGCGGATAAAAAGTTTGAAGTGCCACCCAAGTTAAAAGGATTTGAAACACAAGTTACCGATCTGTTGACCAAGATTCATACAACAGCCAATTTTAAAGCATCGGAAAATGAAAACGCGAATAATGTAGCCGTTGAGGTATTGACTCCCAACGAAAACTTTGCGAAAAAAGAGTTTCAGGATTTATGGAAGAAAATAAAAGTCAAAACAGTTTATGAAGTGGATTTTGACAGCGACGAGCTGATTAAAAAGAGCGTGGAGGCGATTGATAAGAATCTGACAGTTAAGAAGATTCTGGTGCATATTACTTCTGGTGAACAAGAAGACAAAATGGATGAATCAAGCCTTAAATCAGGCGAGAGCATGAGGAAACAGCAGAATATCACGGAAAAAGTCGATTCACTTCTTGGTTCATTGAAATATGATATTGTTGCGGAGATTGCGAAAGAGACAAATCTTACAAGAAGGACTGTCGTTAAGATATTGCAGGGCCTGCGGGTTGACACTTTTTGCAATTTCAGAGTAAATCCGGAAAGTTTTATCCATGGAGTGGTGAGTCTGATTAATAGTGAAAAGGCGTCAACTCTCATCAATAATATAGTCTATTCAAAGACAGACCAATCCTATGATGACAGTGTATTCACTATCAATAATTTTAAGGGATCTCTGGCCGACAACATTCTTAAAGTGAAGAAACATGTGCATGATTATGTCAAAACTGATTCTATGGTAGAAAGAGACTTCGCGAAAGCGATTGAAACCGAAGATGTCTTGGTTTACGCCAAATTGCCGCAAGGGCAAAAAGGTTTTCAAATACCGACACCGCTTGGTAATTATTCTCCTGATTGGGCTATAGTCTTTGATGGAGAAAAATATAAATATGTCTATTTCATCGCGGAAACAAAAGGAAGCATGAAAAGTCTCCAGTTGAAAGAAGTTGAACAGAAAAAAATAAGCTATGCCAGAAAGCACTTTGAGGCTTTGGGTCATGCGGATATTAAGTATGATGTTATCGATTCGTATCAGTCGCTCCGGGATAAGGTGATGAAATAGGCTGGCTTGTTTGGTATGGGTAGAATGAAATATCAATAGACGATGGATGATTTATTTGGTTCTTTAACGAATCGTGTGGGCAAGTCAAATTTAAGTTGAATTTAACTTGCCTACATGATTAATTAAAGAATCAGAAAAGTTAAAAAAAGAGTTAGCACGCTGATGAATAACTTTTTAGGTTGTGCATGATTGAGAGGATGACAGGCAAAAGTTATTCACAGCGAAATTGCAAAGGATTCTTTGAAGATTTAGGACACAGATTATAAAAGCAAAAAATAGGGAAAAAGCAAGAAACGATCGAAAAAACCGAAAAACCGAAAAAGCAGTGAAGGAGTGGAGAGGAAGAGGGATTAACCCAAAAATCCCGTAGTATTTCGACAGTGCTCAATGACCACGACAGACTGTTACGGAATGCAAAATCAGCGACAACGACATACCTTATATGGTGGGCAACAGTAAATTTGACGCAACATATTGTGCACCTCTCATGCCAAATTCTTATTCCGTAACAGCCTGACGACTGAACGGACAAATCGCTGTCTGGAACGTTGGCATGTCCACACCCGCAAGCCAGAAGGTCAGCGTTTTTTCTGAGAACATAATCTGTAATACAGTTGTGAGCATATATTTGTATGCTCTAAGCTGTCATAATCTGCAATTCTTTGGCAGCGTCAGACTACTTGTCTGTGAAATATGGTGAATCAGCGATACAAACCACAGACAGGGATGTCTGTAATGCCTTTAGATAGTATCTGTCACATTTATTGGTGTGCTATTTGGATGCGTTTGACATGGGCGGACCCACATGATTCGTTAAAGAACCTTAATATTGATTGACAAAAGGGAGGTGAATGTTTATACTGTATTTATCTGGTGAAACAAATTTTTCCAATAAGCTTTATTGAGGGATCGACTGCTTGAGGGATAACCAGATGAAGTTGTAAAAGTCAGGGAAATCAGTGTCCTCAATCAGCTAAAATAAGGTGATTAATCTAATAATCTTGAGCTTACTTTTATGATTAAAAAACCCTCAGAATTTGGGTCGGAGTCCCATGAAAAATTCGCTAAATTTTTGAATGAAAAATTATAATTCACAGTGAACCAACACAAGTGTGAGTGTAGTGGTGCAGGAATGCGATTTTAGATTCGCAATCCACAATCTACGATTTGTAGGCTTCTCCACCATTTATTGACCGATTACAGACAATCCAGTCTTTTTGAGAGGGAATTAGATGAAAAATAATGAAAAATCGGTAAGGAAACAGGTAGAAATGACGGCTAAAGTAGAGCCGAATATTCTTGTTTCAGATATCCGAAAAATGATAGATGAAACTCGCGGGGCTGTTGCTGTTGCGGTTAATGCAGGACTTACGATGCTTTATTGGCAGATAGGCAAGAGGATAAATACAGAAATACTTAAAGGTAACCGGGCCGAATACGGCAAGGAGATTTTGCCGACAGTGTCGGCAAAATTAACGCCCATATATGGCGAAGGATTCAAAGAGCGTAATTTAGCGCGAATGGTCAAGTTTACCGAATATTTTCCTGATGAACAGATTTTCTCGACACTGTCGAGAAAATTGAGCTGGAGTCATTTTGTTGAAATTCTGCAGGTTCGAGATGGGTTAGCCCGAGATTTCTACGCTGAGATGTGCCGTATGGAGCGTTGGAGTGTGCGGACATTGCGAAAGAAAATCAGCGGGATGATGTTTGAACGCACGGCTATTGCCAAAGAGCCCGATACTGTGATCAAAATGGAACTTGCCTCTTTAAGGGAAGAAGACAAACTTTCGCCTGATTTGATATTCCGCGATCCATACTTTCTTGATTTTCTGGGGCTTAAAGATGGATATCAGGAAAAAGACCTTGAATCGGCAATATTGCGTGAGTTGGAATCATTCATCCTGGAGCTTGGCGTTGGGTTTACTTTTGTCGAACGGCAAAAGCGAATTATTGTTGACGGTGAAGATTTTTATCTCGATCTTTTGTTTTATCACCGCAATTTACGCAGGCTTGTGGCAATCGAATTAAAGCTGGAAAAATTCAAGCCCGACCACAAAGGGCAGATGGAATTATATCTTCGCTGGCTGGATAAATACGACCGCAAAGAAGGTGAGGAACAACCGATTGGGTTGATATTGTGTGCAGGAAAAGCCAATGAACAAATAGAGCTTCTGGAACTTGGCAAAAGCGGCATTCGCGTAGCAGAATATATGACGAAACTTTTGCCCAAGGAAATCCTTGCCAAGAAATTTCACGAAGCAATCAGAATTGCTCATCTGCGGCTTGAAAATAATGGAAAGGAAGAGTAAAAAGGAAGAGTAAATGGCTCTTTAGTAGTGAGGGTCGGGAGACCCGTAATTTAACTCAAGACATGCTTAAGGACGCACCTGAAGGTGCTCACTACATTATGGCACAAAGGGATATAAAAATGAGACAGGCAGTAATACGAAAATCTCAAGGCAAAAACATCCTGATAGGATGTCTCTGCTGCTTATATCTTCTTCTGCATTTCAATGCCTATGCCGAGGAAATAATCGTTGAACAGGCAGATTATGCAGAATGCTGGGGAACTACAGCAAATCTTAATGGAAGCGTGACTATCAGATGCAATGAACAATTACTACAGGCACAAGGGGTAAGCCTTAACACACAAACAGGGAATCTGACAGCCACAGGAAGCATAAGATTAATTGACCCAGCCAGGGTGATTGAATGCAGCCATCTTGATTACAACCTTCATAGCAAACAAGGAAAGGCAGAAGATATATACATTGATGTAAAAAGGTTGTTTTTGCAGGCTGAACAGGCAAGGATAGGCACAGCAGCAATTACCTTAACCCATGGAATCATTACAGGCTGCAATCTAAAAAAACCACACTATGGTATCTATGCTTCAAGCCTGAGGTTTTATCCCAATGATAGGGTAGTGGTAAAGAATATCGTTTTTAAGGCAGGGAATATCCCGTTTTTTTATTTTCCTTATTACGCACAATCCCTTAAGGATAGCAGACCGCTGTTTGAGTTGGTTCCATCTTATGCAGACATTGATGGCCGTATATTAAAATCTACCTACAACTATTTCTTTTCTGAAGACTCAAAGGGCTCACTGTTCATGGATTATGTTGAGAAAAGGGGTATTGGCAAGGGTTTTTCTCATACAGTTAGAAACAAGAATACGCAGAGCAACATTTTTCTTTATCATCTGAATGAGTCTCAACAGCGTCCATACCTTCTGCATAGTGAAAGGTGGTTGGCTGAAACAGATTGGCTGTGTCAAGACAAGAGTATGAGTGCCATGCTTCATCTTGATGCCTTAAGTGATCCGCAGGTGAGAAGAGATTATCATGGGGACAAATCTGTTCTTGAACCATCATCACACCTGTCTATTAGCCGGGTAATGGATGATTATCTCTTGAGGCTGACATATGCAAAAAAATATGCCTGGCAAATTCCTTGCAACAAGTTTGTTGTAACCACAGAACAGACTCCATCACTAAAATACGAGACAAAGCTCAGCAGGTGGAGAAACACCCCATGGTTTACCACCTTTTCTTCTATTGCTCAAAGGGATGCTGCTACAAAAACTGTTGCCTTAGAGGCAATGGTATCAGGAATGCGAAATTATCGATTAACCAAATCCACAACCCTTACCCAGAGTATCTTGCTTGGAGGAGATAAGAAACACCCTGTGTGGTATGGAGAAAACTTGAACCTCAGACAAAGAATGGGAAGCACAAACCTGAACATTGGATATGTTATCAAGAGTAACCCTGACGAATTGATGACACACAAACTTGCGGCAGAGCTGTTTCAAATAACACAGGGTAATTACCTGAGGTTGTGGACAGATATTGACCTGCGTCCTAAAAGACAGTTAGGAACTAATACGGTCAGGGTCAATGCTATTAACGGGTTATGGAAAAAGGAACATGCCTCTGTTCAACTTGACTTTAGTCCAGATAAAGGAAGGGTTGAGAGTATTGAGGGCTTTATCTGCTTGCAAAACAATTTGCTTTCAACAAACCTTGGGACAACCTATCTTAAAGGGACAACATGGGAGGCAACAATGCATTGCTTTCTCAAACTAAATCCAAAAACAACACTTCAAGCTGATGCATACTATGACCTTAAAAATAGCCGTGTCCATGAGGCTAACTACTCAATCAAAAGAAATCTGCACTGCTGGGAAGCAGAACTTGGATTCAAGTCTCAACCCTATATTGGGAACAAGGAGTTTCGGATAAGGATTAATCCATGTGGACAGTAGTAAGTACCTTGTTGCAGCTAAAAAGCTAAAACAGAAAAATTTATTGCTTTCTACAGTTAATCATGATATAATGAATTCTACCAAACTTAGGGGGTTTTTAGGTTATGACACATGCAGGCTTTTTTGTTGCTGCTCCACCAAAGGTAGACCTTTTAGAGGAAAAATTACCAAAGGATAAGGGTGCTCAGGAGTTAATAAAGGATATTCCTGTGCTTTTGAAACCAGAGATAAAAAAGGATGCCATTGATTATGTTAAAACTACGGTTAATGATGTTAGGGCAGGAAAGCTGATAGATAAAGATGATACCAGGAGGGTTGTCCGCACCCTGGTAGAAGAGGTGATGAATAATTACCAGCATACCTTGCTTAATCTGATAGATATAAGGCATCACGATGAGTATACCTTTGCGCATTCTATAAATGTTTGCGTGCTGGCTATTCTCATGGGAATAAGAAAGGGGCTGGAAAAGCCAGAGTTAGAAGAGTTAGGCATAGGTGGAATACTTCACGACCTTGGGAAAATAAGAATTGAGCATGAGATATTAAATAAGCCAGGTAAGCTTACCAAAGAAGAGATTGATACCATGAAACAACATCCAACCTATGGATATGAAATCCTTTGCTTTGATCGAGAGATAGGCTCAATCCCCCGGGAGATTGCCTATCAACACCATGAACAATATGATGGTAGGGGATATCCTCGTGGTCTGCGTGGAGAAGAGATCCATCAATATGCCGTTATCGCTGCCTTAGCAGATGTTTATGATGCCTTGACTACAGACAGGCCATATCGAAAAAGATTTCTTCCCCATGATGCCATGAGGGTTATTATTACTGATACAGATGCTAAATTCTCTCAGGAATCCATAAGACTCTTTTTGGAATATATGTCCATATATCCAGTAGGCAGTATGGTCAGGCTTAATTCAGGAGAGGTGGCGGTTGTGATCAAGTCTCACGAGCGGGCATTGATAAGACCAACGCTAAGGATGATCCTTGACCCAAGAGGAGAATATTATCCCGAAGCCCATGAGGTAGACCTGAGAAGAGACAAAAAAAGGTTTATTGTTGGACCGGTTGGGGATGATGTGTTTGTGCAAAGGTATTGATTGGATAAGGAGGAACAAAAACATATGGACATGCAATTATCCAATCTTATCCATCTATTATGATGGGAAAACCTGTAGTCGCAGGGACACGAATTACCGTCGAAGTGATTTTAGAAAAGTTGTCTGCTGGAGAAACGATTGAGCAAGTGCTTGAAGCTTATCCACGTCTCACAAAATCGGCAATTTATGCGTCATTGGACTTTGCAGCTATGTTATTTGTTATTTAAGGAGATATTATGCCCAAAAGAACAGATATAAATAAGATACTTATCATTGGCTCAGGACCAATAATCATCAGTCAGGCTTGTGAGTTTGATTATTCGGGCACTCAGGCATGCAAGGCATTGAGAGAGGATGGCTACTTTGTTATTCTTGTCAATTCAAACCCAGCCACCATTATGACTGACCCTCAAACTGCAGACCGAATATATATTGAACCAATTACCCCGGAGATAGTGGCTAAAATCATTGAGATTGAAAGGCCTGATGCCATTCTACCTACCCTTGGCGGACAAACAGGGCTTAATATAGCCATAAAGCTGTTTGAGATGGGTGTCCTGGATAAGTATCAGGTTGAGATGATTGGGGCAAACTATGGGGCAATAAGAAAGGCAGAGGATAGGAGCCAGTTCAAGGAGGCTATGATCAGGATTGGGCTTGATGTGCCAAAAAGCGGGCTGGCATATAATATGGATGATTGCCGCAGGATAGCAAGAGAATTGGGATTTCCACTGATTATCCGGGCAAGCCTTACCCTTGGCGGGACAGGTGGCGGTATTGCCTATAATATAGAAGAGTTTGAGCAGATAGCAGCCCTTGGGCTTGAATCAAGCCCTATCTCAGAGATATTGGTTGAAGAATCCATCATTGGCTGGAAAGAGTATGAGCTTGAGGTAATGCGTGACATCAAGGATAATGTGGTTATTATTTGTTCTATAGAAAATCTTGACCCAATGGGTGTTCATACAGGCGATTCCATTACCGTTGCCCCATCTCAAACCCTGTCAGATAAGGAATATCAATTGATGCGTGATGCGGCTATCAAGGTCATTCGTGAGATAGGCGTGGAAACTGGCGGCTCAAACGTTCAGTTTGCCCTAAACCCTGAAACTGGCCGGATGGTGGTTATTGAGATTAACCCGCGTGTTTCCAGAAGCTCTGCCTTAGCCTCAAAGGCAACCGGATTCCCTATTGCCAGAATGGCCGCAAAATTGGCTGTTGGCTATACCCTTGATGAGATACCCAATGATATTACCCGTGAAACACCAGCCTCATTTGAGCCAACCATTGATTATTGTGTGATCAAGATACCACGATTTACCTTTGAAAAATTTCCTGGGGTAGAAGATGTTCTTGGAATATCCATGAAGTCTGTTGGTGAGGCAATGGCTATTGGCCGAACATTTAAGGAAGCACTTCAGAAGGGCTTGCGATCCCTGGAGATAGGGAGATTTGGGCTTGGTGCTGACGGTAAGGATACACCAAAGGATATTGAAGAGATAAAGAGGAATATTAGTATTCCTAATTCCTTGAGGATATTTTATCTCCGCGAGGCATTGCTGGCTGGGATGAGCATGGATGAAATACATGAGATTACCAGAATAGACAAGTGGTTTTTGCATAACATTAAACAGATTGTAGAGATGGAGCAGGAGATCAGGGCTGAGGGGTCAGGGATTAGTGCTGAAACCATCAAAAAGGCGAAGCAGTATGGCTTTTCTGACAGGCAATTGGCACATCTTTTAGATTCAGATGAGGAGGCTGTGCGGAAGCTGCGTAAGGGATATGGGATTGAGGCGGTCTTTAATCTTGTTGATACCTGTGCAGCAGAGTTTGAGGCACGGACACCCTATTATTATTCTACCTATGAAACAGAGGATGAGACACGTTCAAGCAATAAGAAAAAGGTGATAATCCTTGGCGGCGGACCAAATCGAATTGGGCAGGGGATTGAATTTGATTATTGCTGCTGTCAGGCATCCTTTGCTTTAAGGGAAGAAGGCTATGAAAGCATCATGGTGAATTGCAACCCTGAAACCGTTTCCACAGATTACGACACCTCAGACAGGCTTTATTTTGAGCCAATGACACGAGAGGACATCTTGAACATCGTTGATCGTGAGAAGCCTCTGGGGGTGATTATCCAGCTGGGTGGGCAGACACCATTAAACCTGGCTATCCCTCTGGAAAAGGCAGGGGTGAAAATCCTTGGCACATCAACCGATGCTGTTGATAGAGCAGAGGATAGGGAACGTTTTAAGCTGTTGCTCCAAAAGCTGGAATTAAAACAGTCACCCAATGGAACCGCTGTTGTTATGAAGGATGCAATAAGAATAGCACAGGAAATAGGTTATCCGATAATTGTTCGTCCATCATATGTTTTGGGCGGCCGGGCAATGGAGATAGTTTATGATGAGCAGAGTCTGGAAAAGTATATGAGAAATGCTGTTTTTGTCTCTCCAGACAGGCCTGTATTGATTGACAAGTTCTTAGAGGATGCGATTGAGGTTGATGTTGATGCCATAGCAGATGGAGATGTGGTGATTATTGGCGGGATTATGGAACATATTGAATTTGCCGGCGTGCATTCAGGTGATTCTGCCTGTGTTCTGCCGCCGCATACCCTTAGCCCATCCATTATTCAAGGGATTAAAGAAAACACCTATGCCATAGCAACGGAGCTTGGGGTGATTGGGCTGCTGAATATCCAGTATGCCATCCAGGGCAATGATATCTTTGTCATAGAGGTCAATCCCAGGGCATCTCGAACAGTTCCCTTTGTCTCAAAGTCAATTGGTGTTTCATTGGCAAGATTGGCGACTAAGGTCATGCTTGGTAAGAAGCTTAAGGAACTTGGCTTTGACAAAGAGATAGAGCCGCAGCATATAGCTGTAAAAGAGGCTGTCTTTCCATTTACCCGCTTTCATGGGGTTGACCCTTTGCTTGGACCTGAGATGAAGTCAACCGGAGAGGTGATGGGTATAGACACGAGCTTTGGTAAGGCATTCGCAAAATCTCAGGTGGCTGCAAGTCAACACCTGCCGACAAAAGGAACTATCTTTATCTCGGTCAAGGATAAGGATAAACCAGTAATCCTTTCTGCAGTGCAGCGGTTTGTTGAATTAGGATTCAATCTGATCGGGACTGAAGGAACGGTAAAATACTACAAAGAAAAGGGCATTCCTATGGATAGAATCTTTAAGGTGGGTGAGGGAAGGCCTGATGTTGTGGATATGATCAAGAATAATGAGATTGCCCTGCTCATCAATACCCCGTCTGGCAAAAAACCAAGAACAGATGAGATAACCATTCGCAGTCATGCCTATCTTCATGGCATACCTATTATTACTATTGCCCAGGGCGTTCTGGCTGCATCTGATGGTATCGCTGCCCTGATAGATGGTTCGTTGCAGATAAAGTCTATTCAAGAGTATCATCAGGAGATTGGTGGAGGCAAGTGAAGAAGGGTGGACTACAAAATTTAAATATGTTCAGGATGTTTTATGACCGTGAAGCAGATGACAATGAATGACTCTGTTGATTTAGTCAATTTTTGCGAGACCATCATACCACATATTGTGCTTCATGTCCACCAAATAACCACATGCTGTATGCCTAAGATACTAAAAGGTAGTAAATCAACAGAGTCATGAATGTAGCTGCAGGGCTTGTCCCTGCCTTTTTCCAATGTAGAGACGCAAAATTTTGCGTCTCTATCTCTACTATACTCAACATTGGCACAAATTGTGATTTTCCTTGCTTGCAGATAGCGTTGAGAATACGGTCGTTAAGCGGAGTGGTCATTGAGCGAAGTCGAAATGATGCCTGAAACGGCTAAAATTGAAAAATCACAAATTATAACGGTGTTGAGTATGTTTGTGGCAAAACGCCCTAATTGTTCAGGTCGAAAATAGTTGAGGACATGCCAGAGAGAAGGTGTATAGATGAGCCGTAAGGTGCAACGAGTTAATTATCATCTCGATACAGGAGAAA
>DYDG01000007.1 GCA_020717845.1 Marinifilum sp.
AGAGATGCTATCTCCTTGTGGTCGCCTATTAGCAAGGACAAGTCTTACCATTACAATCAGTTGCAGAAAAGTCTGGTTTATCCCTGCCAGTTGATAATTGGGCACACTCTCAACATCGTGAACGAATACGGTGTCAAGTGTGGGTAAAAGTCAGCTCCAGGGGGAGAGGGAACAATCTGCCATCTTCATTAATGAGAAAGGCAATAATCATCCCTTTCTATTAATACTCTACTACCCTTGAACCTGTCTCAACGCTATTCATTTTTCTTTTACCTGAGTAATTATAAAACTTCAAACAATAAAATCTCCTTGTTCTGATAAACTAAACGGCTATGTTTTCCCAGAAACTCTTCCAATATCCCCATGGATCGGACAAAATCTTCTTTCTGCTCAGGTGCGGAAAAACTTGGTCTAAAAACATTACCAAGAAGCTGATTATAAAGGATATGAGTTATGTGCATTGACTTTAATTTACTGAAAAGTTTGTCAGAGCTATTGGCATTACTAATAAATGGGACTATCCATGAGGCTTCATAGATTAAATCAGATATATATTCCCGTTTACAATAAAATCCACGATTTTCCCAGATAAAAAAAAGCTTGGAGGACTCAGGAAGTTTTTTGTTTATGTATTGAAACATTTCATAAGGCTGAACATTCTTTGACAAATAAGTTTCAGAGGATTCATTGCCTGCAAGAATATTCAAATGATCAGGAACTTTTTTTATATACACTGCCCCTTCCTTTGCCATAACTACAACGATTAAAATTGCAGAGATGTGGGATAAAACCCTTGTGGGATTAAATGATCCTTCTACTTGGGTCATCCTTTGTAACCCTATGACACAAAGGATACTCAATAAAGGAAACACAGGCACTAAATATCGCAGATTTTGAAAATAATATGCCCAGCAAGCAAAAAATACCCCGCAGGCTATAAAGAGATACCAGTATATCTTTTCTTTGCTTAAAAGAAGAAAAGCAGGAAGGATCATCAAGAATAATGGGGTAATCTTGCCCAGAAATGATTTATAATCTAACCCAACATGTATGGTAATATTCCACGGAAGTAGCAAGTATTGCAAAAACTCCCTCCCCATGCCAATAGATTTATGAAAATGTTCTAACTGTTCAGCTTGCACCTTACTCCAGTTTATTCCATCAAAAATAGAAAATAGCATTGGATATATTGGATTCCCGGTAAAATAATAATTTTTCACCATCCATGGCAAAAAGATTAGCATGGAAACACATAAATACAAAGTAATTCGCATCTTCTTCTGTTTTTCCAGTAAGGCATGGACAAGCAGGCAGATAAATAAAGCTATAAGACAGAAACAGCCGGTATACTTTATCCCCAAACAAATGCCTGCATAGAAACCCATCAAAACAATCCAACAGAGAGATTTTTGTTCTGTATATGTAATAAAAGCAAGCATTCCCAAGAGAAAGAAAAAGGTAAGCCCCATATCTACATCAGCAGTAGTTATGGTATCTATTGCAAATCCATTCGCAAGGAATATTCCCACCCCTAACAGACTTAATTTGAGGGTAGAGAATTTTCTACAGAGAGAATATATGCCTACTCCAGATAAAACAAAAAAGCTTAAATTGAAAAGTTGGGCAAGGTCAGGGCCCTTTATAAGCATGGCTAATGTATAAAGCAATTCCATATTATGGGATGTATTGGCATTAAAATTGTAAATAAGTGGGATTATTCGGTGATGGGAAATGTAGTCAGCAGGTATCTTTAAATGATAGGCAATACTATCCCAGGATGCAGGTAGTAGAGTAGTTTCTGCAAAACAACTAACCCCTGTTAAAATAAAGAAACTTATGAGAAATAAAGAGAAATTATCTATAGATGAGATACTGGAACTTTTTTGAATAATAGATTGAATTGTGGCTTTAATCTCTTTACGAGAAATAATTAATAAAATGACCAGAAAGCTTATCAGAATAGAATAAATAATTTCTTTATAAAGAAATCCTGTTATGCCTATGCCAAATGTAAGAAGCATCAAAAGCCCAAACCCTATTCCTATAGAAAAAAGGAAATCCATGATCAAGGAATCAGGATTATAGCCAATAATGGAAATAATTTTCTTGCCTGACAAAAAGGTGATTGCAAAAATCAGTAAATAGCTTAACAATAGAAGGATTACAGAGAAAATATATCCTGTAAGCCTTGAAAAAACAACCCCTTCAGACATAAATGCACATATAATTGAGAAAAGCCCTATTCCTGAAAGCAGCAGAATAGATAACCTTTTTATGGAGAACCCTTTTTTTAAGAAGAGACTATTCCCCAACCATGTATATCCCAGGATAAGAATTATTAATAAAAGAAATAGGCTTGGGGATTGATTGTATTCTTCTTGATGGATAAGATAATACCTGTAAAATACCAGAGGGATTAAAATCCATGAGAAAAGGAAGATAATGAGTTCTTTTTTGGATAATATTGCTTTTTTCTGAATAGTCTCATTATGCTTGATTACCTTATTTTTCTTCATATTATTCTCAACCTTCTTCCTTCTACACCATCCCAATCCACACAAACCTGTGCCAAGAAGGATTAAAGAAGCAGGTTCAGTCACACTATTATTATTTGGTGTAGGGGCTAAATACAGTGTTGACCCTGAACTTTTCATGAAATATTCTATACCACTTGCTGGATCATAGTAACTTCCTTTAATTGAATCCCCAGCATATGCTCCCCAATTCTGGTCTATCCATGTTTGACCTTCGTCATAGCTATCAAAAGAGGTCAGATTACCTCCTTTCATTGCCCACATTCTATGATGCAGGTTACCATTAGGGTCACCAATACCTGATACCCCTGATACCCCCGATACCTGCTAAATCGCAAGTTATGCCAGTGTTGAGTATATCTGCCTAATCTGATTGCTCAGATCAACATCTTCTATGTAATTATAAAGCTATATTTTACACAATGCCCAAAAAATGAAATATAAATATAACATACCACAAAACACACCTTTTGTCAATAAATTTTTTCTGCACAAAATATTGTGAGGCTGTTTATTACTATTGACTGATTACCTCTAAACTGGAAAGATTTCGACCTGAGCAATTAGGGTAATTTGCTACAGGTGGAAAGTATCCGATACATGTCCCGTAGGGACAATATATTGGTAGAAATAGATATGACACAAGCATAAATGCCGTAGGCATGATATATTAAAATTCAATCGGCTTGAAATTATGTCGTTCCTATGGAACTTTTAATTTGTTTACGGTTATTTGCTACCAATATTATGTTCCTAACGGAACTTAGGAAAAAGATGTGGGTAAGGGTAAGCTTAGCAAAGGGGGTCAGGGGGTTATATTTCCCTCCATTTCTTCTCACACATTCTAATTGTTCAGGTGGAAAATTATTTTTTTACTTATCGATATTTCTCCTGAATATGTCCCAGCCTCAACTGTTACTGTGCCATTTTCAGGGCAAGCATCAATTCCCTGTTGAATTGTTGGATAATCTGCAGGCACGCGAATCTCGCTTGCCTCAATACTTCGCCCTGTTATGTTATACAGCAAAAAAGGTTGTCAATAATACCAAAACCATCTTTATCCATCTTGTCTTCATATGAAAATACCTTCTAAATATAATTGACTGCTTATCTCCAGAGATAAACAATATCTTTATTCTTAATAGTGCTTCCCTTAGGTAGGAAAAACGGCAAAAAGCTATCACGGGTAATATTTACTGCAACCAACTCATATTCATTAGATAATCTTTTATCTATTAATAATTCTCGATCCCCAGGAAGTACTTGAGAAATCCACTGATAATACTCCTGAATTTTTTGAATACTGATTGGACAGGGTAATAATTCAGCAGCACCAACGATAATTATATCCGGCTTTTTAGAAAACACATAATTGGCATCAAATTTCATATGTCCAACAAGCCCTTTTCCCCCTTTTTCAACCCTTTGACGAGCAATATGTTTATCATTCAATCCCAACATATCTATTGTATGGAAGCCTGTATAATATGGAATTATCCCTGCTGGATTGATAGCCATCTTTGTTGAAGACGGAAACACCTTAGCAAACCATTCTCCAGTTTTAATATTAGCTGCATCTCCTTTATTATACTTTGGCACTAATTCTTTTGCTTGAGCTCCCTTAGGACAAGCAGTAAAATTAAAATACAGCAGATAGCCTAAAATAATTGCTACAAGTATTGGAGAAAATATCTTCCAACTATTTAAAAATCTTTCAATTATCTTTTCGATATGGATAATTCCCTCTCCTATTAATAAACAAAACAAGGATAATATTGGCACAAAAAATCTAAAGCATGGGAAACAATCTCCGCCTACTAAAAAAATATAAACACTAAATACTACAATTAAACTTGTAAAATAAGTAAACCATATTTTCCTATAACAAAAGACACCTAATATTAAAAGAAGAACCAACCCTATCCAACCAAAGTTTGTTGAGAAAAAATTAATTGCATAGTCAAATCCAGTTGTATATTGAGCTGCTCCAGGAATAACCTTAGCATAAAAGGTATTCGGCAATAACTCTCCATAATACCACAACTTAAAAACAAGATATGGAACAAGAATAACAGCAGCCGTAATAAAAAATACCAGAATATCCTTATAATTTACCTTCTTAACAATCCATAACCCCAGAAGATAGATAAAACTAATCAGTAGAAAAAGAAAACCCTCAGGTCGTGTAAGAGTAGATAGAGCAAAGAAAAAAGAGGATAACATAAAGTTAGATTGTCTGAAATAAAAATATACTCCACAAATTACAAGAAAACTAAAAAGATGAGTTTCTAACCCTCCTGTAGCCCATAAGGTATAAGAAGGATTAAATGCCAGCAGAATCACAGGAATGAGGTTGTAAATTGGATGAGGAAATATAGCTTGAGCAATTCTAAAACTTACAATTATAGTTCCCAATGCAAAGATAATTCCTAAAATAACAGAGGCCTGCGGCATATAACCTTTAAAGCCACTCAACATTAAAACCCACAAAAAATTAGTATAGCCTTCAACATATTCTCCTATATTAAATACTATCCCATTCCCCTGGATAAAATTTTTTGCATATCTAAATGAAATGTATGCATCTTCTAATGGAGGATTAAAATTAAGATAAAAGATATGAAATAATAGAGACAACAATCCTATTAGAAGTCCTATATAGGTAACATAAGGAGATATAACCATAGATTGAGATTGTTGCCGAGAAGGTTTATCTGCTTTTTTTTTCTTAGCCATAACGTTTTTCCCTTTATAACCCTTTTTTAATACTTCTGATATTTTTGCATGAAATTCTACCAATAGCCTTGTTTATTTGCACAAATTAATTTAAGAATAGGATTGGGGTCAGACCTCGAAAGCAGAATTAACTATCTTCCCTACCTTCTTTTTACATTCTTCATCTTTGCTCATCTGGTCTTTTATACGGATACTCGCTTTACCTATTGCAGTCGGACTTACCCCAAATATCGCACCTATTTTCTTATTACTCAATCCAGTACGACTATGTAAAATATAGATTGCTACATCCCGACGCATCTAAAGATGCTCACTACATAATTTGCAGTGAGTATTTTTAGACCCGTTATAAGACTTTTTCCACCTGTGTAAGAATATAGGGTGGTGTCTGAGAATAACTAAATTCACCGCAGAGACACAGAGATCGCAGAGAATCGTAGCCAAACAATATAAAAAATCACGAAGGAGACACGAATAGTTTCCATCATTCGTGAAAATTCGTGTGAATTCGTGGCTAATCTCTGCGTCTCTGCGGTGAAAAAATCTCAAAAATTAACAAAGTAAGCTAATATCAGACACCACCGAATATAGCTGCCTTTATCTTACAACCCCAAGTTTTCCTCTTTTCCCACCTGTTATTGTATAGATATAAATACCTGAGGCAATGCTTTTCTTTGAAACATCCCATTTTTGAGGGCACTCTGTTACCTCTATTTCATCTATAAGCTCTCCGGCAATGTTGTAAATCTTGATCTTTGAACCATTGGTTACTTTGTCAAAGTAGATGTATTGCCCTCCCCCTTTTTCCCATGGGTTTGGATAGGCATAGGCTTTGTCATTATCGGTTATTGTTGATGTCCCGCCTCTAACAGTAAAGCTTCCACTTTCTCTGCTTGCAATATGATTTATATGCTCTTGTTCGTTATAGCTATATATTATAGGAGACTCTATTATTATTTTAGTTGATTCACTACAGGGAGAAAAAGTCTCTGTTGTATAGGTCGCATAGACCATTCCTTCATTATCTGTGAATCCAAATTCAGGGGAAATACTGCTTGTCTGCCTCTGCTTTTTCTTCATTTCTTCAAATGGTCTTTCGTCAATTGTTACTCCTTCTTCTTCTTCTTCTTCTTCTTCTTCTTCTTCTTCTTTTAAACTAAATTGTGTATATACATTTGGCCGTGGATTATTCCATTCATCTAATAATTGAGCCTTTATCCTGATGGAATCACCCGGAGCAACAAATGTTTCTTCTTGAGAAGGCTCTATCTCAAAATGCAGACGATATACCTCAAAAGCATCTACCTGTTTTTCTTCGGCTACAGCAAGGGTAACAGAGCCAGGATGAAATCCCATGGGAGAAGATACACAATCATGTCCATATTCTGGATGTTCTCCAACTCCTGCTAAGATGAGATAAGATTCTGGAGGTATATTTTCTAATCTATAGGGTGTTTGTGCAGCCACTGTTGGGTCTATATGAATTCTTGTGAAGAAAACACCATCACATTCCTCTGTTTCAGTCTCTCTTACATCTGTTATCAGCCATTCCCATTCATAAGGCAGGAGAACTACAGTCAATGTCCCTGAGTAATTACCTCGATATGTTATTGTCCCTTGTAAGCTTGCCGATGTATTTTCAAGATACATGGCCAAGAATTCATCCCAGTTTGTATCTTTTGAAAAATCAATAATATCTTCTGTATAAGTTCCATATTCTTCATCATAAAAGCTTTCTGGAAAGTAAATGCTCAATCCGTGCATTTCCCTTTTTGAGAAGTTAGCGATGATAGAAGTATCAAGCTCAGAAATGAGGTTTTCCACAGCTAAAGAGAGTGCATCTGAAATTGTGCCTGTTAATGTAGCAAAATGGTATAGATCAATATAAGATTCAGCAAAGGCTTTATCTGTCTCCTTCCATGCTGCCCTTATTTTATCCCAATCTCCTGTATCTGTAAGAGAACCAATATAGTTAGAGAGTGCCCCTGCTAATTTATCTGTATTAGAAAGAGAGACTGCAGAAAGTGTAGGGCTTTCACCCATAAAAGAATCCTTTTCCCAATAATCTTTATACCTTCCTACTATTGAACCTCCAAGCTCAGCAGCACTCATGGTTGGTGTTCCATTCAGGTCTTTTAGAATGAGTTCATAAGGCCAGCCAGGAGCCAGTTCTATCTCCTGCGAGGCAACCATTACGTCTGCATAATCCTTTAGCTGATAGGCATTTTCAATCATTCCCATCAAGCAGGCATCAAAGCCTATTAAATTTATCCTGGGCAATTGGGATAAGGCGTCCTGAACCTCACTCATATAAAGGCAATCTCCAGCAGATGTATCATCCCAGCAGACAGCCTTTTTTCTTATCTTTTCAAGGCAAGCCTTATCTCTCCAACCATTACCATGATTCATAAACACAAAAGAATAGTTTTCTGCGGGATAATTCTTCATTGCCCAGGAGGCAAAATCTACTACTGTCTCAGGGTCTCCCATATTCACCTCATCAAGGCTTAAAACCTCTGGTGAGGTTATCAGCAGATCATTGTCATCCTTAAGCAAGTAATAATAAGATGAATTTTCATGTCCTTCTATTCCATCCATTAAGACAACAACATTTACCTTTTCTGACGAGCCAACACGCTCTATTATGTTTATATCATCCAGTGCATATTCCTCAAGGTTATTATCGCCATCAAGATAGACTATAAATGTCCAGGATTTTGTGCCATGAGATATGGGTACTGCCTCTGAGTAGTTAGAATATACAGGTGGAGATTTTCTTTCTTTTTCCTTTCCATCTGAGATAATTGCATAGACAGAATAGGTGCCTTGTGGGATATAGGAGATTTTCCAGGTATAGCTGCCACGTGTATCATGTTCAGAGATACCTCCTGCAATCAAAATACCATCATAGTTTTCTTGATCTGTATCGTAATATAGGCTTATTTTTGCTTCGTCATCTAAATCTTCAGCGTCCCACATAAGGACAAGGCTTTCAGTTCCTTCTTCTGTGGGGGGTAAGAGAGTAATTGCAGGTGCTGTATTTGACCCAATCCAGATATCCTCTGGCATACACCAATTTCCTGTCTGTGTCCCTGTTAGTGCCCTTATCCTATAGTAATAAAACCCTGTTTCCTGTCTGCCAGGGATAAGACAAGATGTTCCTGGGGTTACAACTATGGAACTCCATGTAAATGTTTGAGTTGCCTCCTCAAGATCGTAATATTCTGCTTCATTTACAGGGGACCAGCTTACAGTAAAAGTTTCAAAAGGCGATACTGCATAAAGCGGACAAATGCTGGGAACATTAGGGGTTGTTTTGAAAAGCCTGGAAAGAAAATCAGGCCAGGTTGTATCGTTGCAAAAGTCGACAGGCTTGAGAAGGACATAGTCAGTATACTCCTCATCCTCTCTACTTTTTGGGAAGTATATATTTAAGCCATAGAAATTGGAGCAATCTGAGCTTGCATAATTGGCAATTATTGTCCTATCTAAATTTTCCTTTAAAGATTCAGCTTTTTGAGTTATACTTTGGTCTAACAAACTGGCAAAATGATATAAATCAGCATAAACCCCACTTGCCTCTGTTCTATTTCTTGCCTCTTGAATATCTTCCCAATAATACTCTAAGGAATCAGCAAACTCTGAGATTAATTCTGGTGCTAAATCATCAAGACAGGTTAAATCAATTGCCGATTGTGTTATTCCGCTTTCACCAGGATAAGCCTGTCCATATCTATCTACAATTACCGTACCAAGCTCATTAACACCCATGGTTGGAGTTGCTGCTAAATCCCTCAAAATGACATCATAAGGCCAGCCATCCCCAGGTTCTTCCTCCTGTGAGAATACTGTAACACTGCCTAAATCCCTGAGCTGATATGCAACCTCAATCATTCCCATCAGGCAGGCATCAAAGCCTATTAGATCGAGCCTTTTACCTGTTGCCTCAAGTGCCTCTTTTACCTCACTCATGTAGAGGCAGTCATCTCCTGATGTGTCATCCCAACAAACAGCCTTGTTATGACCGTCTATTTTAACACTTCTTTTTTGCAAACTTCTTGTTTTTTCCCGCCAGCCGCCGCCATGGTTCCAGAAAATAAGGCTATATTTTTTAGCAGGATAATTGGCAATTGCCCAATTTGCAAAATTGGTTAATGTCTGAGTGGCAGCCATATTTACCTCTCGACCTCCCTTCCCATCCCCCCAGTTAGAAATAGCCTGAGATTCATATGGTTCCATACCTTTGGCAATCAGAAATCTATGACATTTTGTCCAGTTTCCATGCGATGTGTCAAAGCCTTTAACTCTATCCATCTGAACAACAATGTTTATATCCTCATCTGAACCAACAGAAGCCATCTCTAAAAAATCGTCAATGGCATCTTCCTCTAAATTATTATCTCCATCGAGATATACCATAAAGGTATGTTCTTTTTCCTCGGCATAAGCCTCTATCCCCATACCTAAAGCTATTCCCAAAATGAGCAAAAATCTTAAGACTTGCATTTTCTGTGATTCCTTTCACTCGATGTTCAAGTTTTTTGTGGCTTATAGGAACCACCAGAATAGAGCGGTAAAATGCCAGCCGATATTCTTGTAGCTACAACCTGCCAGAGGCAGGTGGGAGTCCCACTGCAGAAGGTCTGCTGCCAGTGCTACCTCCTTGTGGTCGCTTCTTATTCCCATGCGTGATTGAAAGATAGCAGGGACAAGCCCCGCAGCTACAAGCACTATTGCTTGGTGGCAAAAAACTTGAACATCAAGTTAAAAGCTCTTCTCCACCTCTTCTATGATCTTTTCAATTGGGATACCATCGTGATCGCCAAAGTAAGCATAGCCGTTTTCTGAAGCCGCTGGCTTCTTCTCTCCTTTTTCTACCCTCTCTTCCCTTTCTTCCTTTGCCTTTTTCGCTGATTCTGCCTCAGCCTTTGATTCCTTTAAGGTTTCTATATCAATTACCTCGGCAATACCAATCTTTTTTTCCTCTACAGGAGATGGTTGGGCGATAACTTTGGCAGTTATAGGCAAGGGAATACTTTCCTCGTGAGAGATCAATTCCCATGGAATTTCTGACTCTTTTCTTGTTTCAGGTTTTTCCACAGGTTGTTCAACAGACAACAAGGGTGATACAGGGAATTCATTAAATACATCCATGCCAAATGATGACGAAACATCCACTGTTCCGACCATACCACTGCTCTTAGAATAGGTAAACAAACCTCTGATACCGCCCATATCGATATACCCATGTATACCCTTTCCTTTTGTATAGGTAAATTCACCCTTAGCATCACCCATTTCTGCAACACCAATGATGCCTTTTTCCTTTGTATAGGTAAAATCACTCTTTATTTCATCCATTTCAATTACGCCCATAATACCCCTATCCTTTGAATAGGTAAATTCACCCTTTACGCCATCAAGGTCTATTATCCCAACAATCCCCTTATCCTTCAAATAAATAAACTCTCCGGTAGCTTCTCCAAGAGCAACGGTTCCCTCAATGCCTTTTTGAAAATTAAACCTAAAATTCCCTTTGGCATCTCCAAGGTCTATCGTTCCAAATATCCCCCTATCCTTCCAATAGGTAAAACTTCCCTCAATGCCATCAAGATTTAATATTCCCATAATACCCTTTGCCAGAGTATAGGAAAATGGAGCGGTTATGTTTCGCAAGGCCACATTTCCGATAATTCCTTTGTGCTTAGAATAGGTAAATTCACCAAGAGCATCTCCCATTTTGATTGTCCCGAATATACCCCTTGCTTTGGTATAAGTAAATTCACCATCAGCATCTCCCATCTTTACCATACCAACAAGACCTTTTTCCTTTGTATAAACAAACTCTGCTGGCATCTTGCCCAGCATTACTGTTCCAAAGACACCCTTTTCTTTTGAATAAGTAAACTCACCATCAGCCTCCCCCAATTTCACTGTGCCAACAATACCCTTGTCTCGCGTATAGACAAACTCACCCTGAGCCTCTCCAAGCTCTACCATCCCCACAATGCCCTTGTCCTTGGAAAAGACAAAACTGCTCTTGACACCACCCATATCAACACTTCCAGAAAGACCTTGATTACTCATTCTCATACCTCCATAATTTATATGTATACCTTTGTGATTAACGCAACTCGCAATGTCTTTACAGACTATCCAGATACCCCTGCAGGATTATGGATGCTGCAATCTTATCCACCATCTGCTTTCTCTTATCCCGAGACAACCCTGCCTCAAGCATAGCATTTTCTGCAGCCCTTGAGGAAAGCCTTTCATCCCATGGCCGAAATTCAACAATATTTCCTTCAGGGGAAGATGCTATGGTTTGTTTAAGCCTTTCCATAAAGTCGATAACCTTTTCTGCCTGTGGGCCAATACTGCCATTCATATTCTTAGGCAACCCAAACACTACTTTTGAGACCTCAGAGGAAGCAACAATTTCCTTTAACTCTTTCCTAACAGCCTCATCCCCTGCACCTGATCTTGTTATAACCTTAAGAGGCTGGGCAAACATACCCAGGGGATCGCTAATAGCTATGCCAATATATTTATCACCAATATCCAACCCTATAATTCTCATCTACTATTTCTTCATCTCCCGATAGATCCCTTTTAGCGACCCTCCGATATCCTGTCTCCTGGGTTCCTCATTCTTTTCGAGAAAGGATTCAATATTCTTTCTTAGCCAGCAAACCTCTCTGGTCAGCCTCTCTATTTCGAGAACAACATCGCTTAATCCCTTTTCCTCAGCAAATAAAAGAGCTGCAGTAACAGTCAGATCAATATGATACGATTTTTCATGAGTATCGCCAATAATATCAGTATAAAAGGTTTTTACCTTAAATTCCTTTGGATTATTCTTATTAGTCATATATTCAACTGCGGCTGCAAAGAAAAACCTTATCTGTTCTCCTGGGGCAAGATGTGTCAACCCCTTAAATATAGGCAGATCAGAGAACATTATCCTCGGTTCATTTCGATAGACAATATCAGGTTGAAAATTGCATTTAATATTAAATGCAGGTCCGCCACCAATATTTGTCACCTTTACCTCAAGTATTTGCGGAGACTGTTCTTTGGGTTTAATATCAATAACCACATATGGCTTAGACTCTTCCTTTCGTATCTCCTTTATCTCATTTACCAATGCTCTGGTAGATTCCGTGGATCTTTTTATCCGATACGCCACATATGCCATCATTATCAAATAAATTGCCCCTGTAAATGTTAAAAATACCGTTCCCCATTCCTCCATTGGACACCCCCCTTGATTTGTGAAGATATCCCCCCAGTTTATCTATAATCGTTCAGCCGTCCGTTTTCCCCCATCTAACTGCTAACAGCTTTTCCTACCCTTCTCGCTCATGAAGATAGAGACACCTGCATCTCCAGCAACACCCCTAACACCCTTCTCCCCTCACTCATAGCCTCTTCGACCATTTCAGGCTTTGTTCCGCCTGCCTGAGCAATATCTGCCTTACCGCCGCCACTGCCGCCAGTAACAGCAGCTATTTGTTTAATCAACTTGCCAGCATGCAGCCAATCAGTTAAATCCCGACTAACCTTAACCACCCAGAAAACCTTGTCATTAACAACAGAGGATAAAATAATCACCCCTGAGTTCAACCTATCCATCAATAAATCCGCAGTCTCTCGAAGCAAGCCTGCCTCTACTCCATCAAGCACAGAAGCTATAAGTCGTATCTTGCCAATCTCCTCAGCAGTACCTATCAGCTTGTCAACCCTACCCTTAATCAATTCACTATTAAGCCTTGCTATCTGCTTTTCCTGCTCTTTATTTGATGTTATAAGCCTTTCTACCCTTGGAACAATCTCATCCAATTGGGCTTTTAATAGCTGGGAAAGCTCCAGATTAATCGACTGCTGTTTGCACACATACGTGTATGCCCCCTGCCCTGACAATGCCTCAATCCTTCGGACACCAGATGCTATCCCCATCTCTGTCTTTATCTTGAACAATCCTATCTCGCCGGTTGCTAAAGAATGTGTCCCGCCGCATAATTCCAGGCTGTAATCAGAAATCTTGACTACTCGCACCATTTGTCCATACTTTTCTCCAAACAGAGCCATAGCACCCATTTCCTCAGCCTTTGAAAGCTCTGTTTCAAAGATTTCAATTGTCAGATTTTCTCGTATCTTCTTGTTTACTAATTCTTCTATTGCCTGGCACTCTTTTTCGGTTAATGGTGAGGGATGACTGAAATCAAACCTCAGATAATCAGGATGGACAAATGAGCCTGCCTGCTTTATATGTTTACCCAGCACCTGCTGCATGGCAGCCTGAAGCAAATGGGTGGCAGTATGATTCCTGGCAATTGACCGCCGATGCAAAACATCTACCTGTGCCTTTACCTCATCATCTTTTTTCAACACACCCTGTTTAATCCTTGCCTGATGAACGACTGTCTTCCCAAGAACAGACCTCTGGGTATCAAGCACCTCTGCCTCACCATTTGCAGTAATGATCATTCCCTTATCCCCAACCTGTCCGCCAGACTCAGCATAGAATGGGGTTGTATCTATGATTATCTGGACATCTTCACCTTCTTCTGCCTGATCAACAATTTTTTCATCCTTAACAATATCTAAGATTTTTGCCTCTGTAGAGGACAAAAAATATCCCACAAACTGCGTTTCCCGCTCAACAATAAATCCAGCTGGCATCCCTTTTTCTTCTAACCCAAGCCCTGCCTCTCTTGCCTTTTTTCGCTGGGTGGACATCTCTTGATCAAAGCCTTGAGTATCTAACCCAAGCCCTGCCTCTTTGATTATCTCTTCAGCAAGCATTACTGGAAAGCCGTATGTATCGTAAAGCTTAAAAAGATCCTTTCCACAAATGACATTCTCCTGCCTTCCTTTGTATTCATCAATCAACCCTTCTAAGATATTCAGTCCTCGTCCCAGGGTAGCAGCAAATTTTTCTTCCTCTTGCTTAACAATTGAGGCGATATGATCACCATATGGCAAGACCTCTTGAATGCCTGTGGTTTTGATAACCGTTGGGACAAGTTGAGACAGAAATGCTTGTTGAAGATTAAGTCGCCTCCCTTGACGAATAGCCCTTCTGATAAGTGAACGAAGCACATAACCACGACTTTCGTTAGACGGAATCACATTATCAAAGATCAAAAAAGTGATGGCTCGCAGATGGTCTGCGATTATCCGCAAAGAGACATTTTTTGTATTTTTTTCCTTTTTTTCCTCTTTTTCTATGTAGGGAGTATCCGCCAACTCTGAGATGGCTTCAATGATAGGAAAAAGCAGATCGCTTTCAAAGTTTGAGTGCTTGCCCTGAAGAACAGCGGCAAGCCGTTCCAATCCCATGCCTGTGTCAATATTCTTTTTAGGCAATGGATAGAGCACTCTTTTCTCATCCCGATCAAATTGAGTAAACACAAGATTCCACAACTCCAGGAACCGATCACAATCACAACCAGGTGCACAGCTTTCTTTTAAGCAGCCAATCCCTGGACCTTGATCAATAAGTATCTCTGAGCAGGGTCCGCATGGACCTGTTTCGCCCATTGTCCAGAAGTTGCTGTCTTCTCCCAGTTTAATAATTCTTTCCTCTGGTAGCCCAATCTCTTTATGCCAGATATTAAATGCCTCTTCATCATCAAGGTATATAGAGGCATACAGCTTTTCTGAAGGCAGTTTTACCACAGAGGTCAAGAATTCCCATGCCCAGACGATTGCCTCCTGCTTGAAATAATCGCCAAACGAAAAATTACCCAGCATCTCAAAAAATGTATGATGCCGTGCTGTTTTGCCAACATTTTCAATATCATTTGTCCGTAAACACCTTTGAGAAGAAGCTGCCCTGGTAAACGGCAATGGGGAAATCTGTCCTAAAAAGAAGGGCTTAAACGGCACCATGCCAGCAATAGTAAAAAGCACGGTTACATCCTCTGGAACCAGAGAAACGCTTGATTTTATTGTGTGTCCCTTTTTCTTGAAGAATTCAAGATATGCCTGTCTTATTTCAAAACCTTTCATCTGAAAAAACGCTCCTGTTTGCGACCCTAAGCAAAAACCGTTGCCAGATCTATAATTAAGTCTTCAAATATCCCAACATTAATCTTATCCGCAGCCGAATACATTTCAGCCCTTGCATACCTATTGCCGTCAAGCTTATAAACAAGGATTGTTTTATCCAATGGATGCACAATCCAATATTCTTTTACCCCAACTCGCTCATAAAGGGAAAATTTTACGGTTATATCTTTCCTGGTTGTTGATGGTGATAATATTTCTATGACCAGATCAGGTGCTCCGTTGCATCTTTTACTATTAAGCTTTAGTTGGTCACAGATTACAACTATATCTGGCTGGACAACAGTTTGACATTCTTCTTCTGTTTCATCATCTTTTGGCAGGATAACATCAACAGGGGCAAGAAACACCTTGCAAGACTTACCCTTCAGATAAACCAAAAATTCTACAAATAATCGCCCAAGTATATCCTGATGATCTATAGAAGGGGCAGGGCTCATATCATAGGCAATACCATCGATCAATTCCCATCTTTCTTCATCAGGCCATCCAAAATAGTCCTTATAGGTGTATTTCTCTTCCTCTTTTCTTAGTGGCAATCCCATTTTCTTACCTGCTGATCGTGTTCATTCACAGCTACCCTTACTTCCCCTAAAAATGGGGTGAGCGACGGGGCTCGAACCCGCGACAACCGGAACCACAATCCGGCACTCTGCCAACTGAGCTACGCTCACCATGAATATAAAAAAAGCAAGATGACAAGGGCATATCCTCCCCTTATCCTTGCTCCCCTCCGATTACTCTTTATGGTGCGCCCGGAGGGAATCGAACCCCCAACCTACTGCTTAGAAGGCAGTTGCTCTATCCGATTGAGCTACAGGCGCTAATGGTCGGGGTGAAAGGATTCGAACCTTCGGCCTCCTGCTCCCAAAGCAGGCGCGCTAGCCAAACTGCGCTACACCCCGATATTTGCGATTATTATATAGTTTAACACAGATTGCAAAATAAGTCAAGAAAAAATCGAGTAAATAAACACCGACTTCTTAATTTTTAATATATACCTGCTCTATATTATGAAACACACCGCCATAAGCTGTTTGCTGAAGATTGCCAAACCTGTTTCGAACTGCATACAATGCTGCCCCATTAACCGTATAGATAACCGGAAGCTCTTCAGCCACAATCTCCTGCCATCTCCAGTAAAGTGCCTTTCGTTTTGCTTCATCCAATTCAGAGGCACCCTTATCAAAGATCGTATCCATCTCTGTTTCCCATGGTGTCAGATATTCCTTCCATACCTTTTGCTGTTTAGTATCTGTTGGCTTTGGATTCCAGAGATGAAGATGTCCATCGCTTGCCCAGACAGTCTTTCCACCATGAGGGTCAACCCCGCCTGTAAGACCTATCAAAACAGCGTCCCAATCATGAGTAGATGTTAATTTAGTCACCATGCTGTTAAATTCCATAGGGGTAAAGGAAACATCCATGCCGATCTTTTTCAAGTCCGCAGTAATTATTCCCCCAATATTCTGCCGAACAGTATTATCTGCATTTGTAATCATGGTAAACTTTATCGGATTTCCTTTCTTATCCTCAATAATTCCATCCCCATCAGTATCCTTATAGCCGCTGTTATTAAGGATTTTTTTTGCCTCATTTAAGGAATATTCATACCTTATCACAAAGGGATTGTGAAAAATAACAGCTGCCTTTTCCATGGCCGCATCCTGAGAATAGCCAATCCCTTTCATGACATTATCAATGATTGTTTGCTTGTCTATAGCATGAGCAACAGCCTTGCGGAAGTTTTTATCCCTGAACCAGCCTGATTTTGGTTGTTTAACGGTATTTGGATTCTGATTAAAGCTGACAAAGTTTGTGCCAAAGGATGGGCCACAGTCATAAGTCGTATAATTTCCATTTTGTTCTTTTTGTTCTTTTTTCTTAAGGTAGGCAAAATCCTTTTCTCGGACACTCAGGACATCAATCTCCTTTGATTCAAATTGAACAAGCTGCACATCATCCTTTTCTACAACAAATTTAACAACCTTATCTATATATGGCAGCTGCTTGCCTTCTTTATCCTTTTGCCAATAGATAGGATTCTTGACATAGGATAGTCTTTCACCCGGCTTAAATTCAGTTAACATAAATGGGCCTGTCCCTATTATCTTTGAGGGTGGTGTATCAACCCCCCAGGTAGAGCTGAACTTGCCAGCCTTTACGGCCCCTTCAAGAATGTGTTTAGGAAGAATCCCCTGACCTAATGACCTTAACAATGGAGCAAAAGATTTAGGAAGGGTAAGTTTGACAGTATAATCATCTATCTTTTCAAATTTTATTTGTTTCCCTTCAATGGTAAAGATATCCCTGGCAGAGGCAGGAATGTTTTTATTATAGATAATCTCATTATAGGTGAAAAGAACATCATCAGCTGTAAACGGCTCACCATCAAACCACTTGACATCCTTTCGCAAAAAGAATGTCCAGACCAATCCAGCGTTAGAGATGCTCCATTCCTCAGCCAGACATGGCACTACCTCTGTGGTTACCCCATTTGTTCTGGTTAATCCCTCAAACAAAAAGCTAATAGCATCACCTGTTGAGGTTTCTTTAGAAATTATCTCATTAAACGACTTTGGGTCTGAGGTGGTGCTTAGCAAGAGTGTTCCACCATATTTTGAGACATTTTTATCCGATATTTCTGCCTGTTTTGTGCAGCCGGTAGATAGCAGGGTTAAAATCGCAATAGCCGGGATAACCCTTGTGCTTGCCTTCCTTATTGATAAGATGATTCGAAACATACATGCCTCCTCGATAAAATACTTAAATCAACCCATATTCCACCAGCACACCCCTTAGTTTTTCCTTATTAACCTCTTTCATTTGAACAAGAGGGAGTCTAACCTCAGCTGAGATCATTCCCATAAAGGATAAAGCCTGCTTTACCGGCACAGGGTTTGTTTCAATAAACATTGCCTCACAAAGAGGAAATAGCTTATAGTGAAGGCGTTTTGCCTCTTCCATATCCCCCTGATTAAAGGCATCCATCATTTTTTTCATATCCTGCGGCACAACATTAGCGGCTACAGAGATAACCCCTTTGCCTCCAACAACCAGTGTTGGCAATACCGTCGAATCATCCCCTGAAACAAGGGTTATTCTATCTCCGCAGAGAGCAATGACCTGGCTTATCTGGTTCAGGTTGCCGGTTGCTTCCTTGATGCCAACAATATTTTTGAAATCTTGAGCTAATTTAGCCACAGTCTCTGGCAATAGATTTACCCCAGTGCGTCCAGGAACATTGTAGAGAACTACCGGAAATCCTGTCTCAGCAATTGCCTTATAGTGATAATACAGCCCTTCCTGGGTTGGCTTATTGTAATAAGGCGTAACACACAGCACCCCGTCTGCCCCTATGTCACGTGCATACTGAACCAGAGAGATAGACTCTGCCGTACAATTAGAGCCTGCCCCAGCAAGAATAGGAAGCCTTTTGTTTACTGCCTCAACAACAATTCTTATTACTCGGCGATGCTCTTCATGAGAAAGCGTAGCAGACTCACCGGTTGTTCCGCAGGGGACAATAGCATCTGTTCCCCTTTCTATATGAAATTCCACCAGCTCTCGCAATTTTTCTTCATCAACCATCCCATTCTTAAATGGCGTAACCAATGCAACAATAACACCCTGAAACATTTTTTTCTCCATTCTCACCGTCCTCACCTCCATAGGGATATTATACTTAATGTTGACAGATATGTCAATAAAAAATTTAGGGTAACCAAACTATTTACTCAAGTGAAGTGTAATGAAGTGAAAAGGGGGAAGTTGAGAGAAAAAGGTTCCTTAACGAATCATGTGGGTAAGTCAAATTTAGATTGCAAATATTCTTGAGATATGTTAATATATATGGAAACCAATAAAATAGTTGACAATAGCCAGTCAACAGTAGATAGAGTAACACAAGCATCCTGCTTGTGCTTTGGATTAAATGTCAACAAATTTTCTGGTTTACATATAGTTAAAGAATCAGAAAAGAGTTATGACGCTGATGAATAACTTTTTAGGTTGTGCGAGATTTGAGAGGAGGACAGGTAGCACCTCTGGCAGGTCGCAGCTACAAAAATACCTGTAGTTTACCTGGCAGCAAACCTTTGGCAGTGGAACTTCCACCTGCTCTGGCAGGTGGATCAATTTAAGGAGAGGAGTTTTTGCCTATGTTTATCAAAGATTTACAAGATTGTGTAGAATTTATCGCTGGGGACAACACGATCCTTCGTGAAATTTTACATCCAGATAAAGCGGAATTAGAACTTCGTTATAGCCTGGCACATGCAGTGTTAAAACCCGGGCTAACATCGCAGCCACACAAATTAAAAACATCTGAGGTTTACTACATCCTGGAAGGAGAAGGCACTATGTATATTAATGAGGAAAATGCAAAGGTTCGCTCGGGTCAAACCGTCTATATTCCACCAAATTCAAAGCAATACATAAAAAATACAGGAAACATTGATTTGAAGTTTCTCTGTATTGTTGATCCAGCCTGGCGTGTTGAGGATGAAGAAGTATTGTGATGGCAAGATTATCCGATCGCTCAGGATATATATCCTGAGTGAGCAAAGAGTGTATTACGGTATGTCCTTCAAGCTTTCAGCTTGAAGATTATAGGAGGGCTTTATATGTTATTAGCTGATTTATTAGGAAAAGTGGTTTCACAAGATGCCTCTGATTTATTCCTCAAGGCAGATACACCTGCTACTTACAAGGTATCAGGGGAAACGATTCAGGAGCATACAAGGCTCAGCCCTATGGATGTAGAAAGGCTGGCCTATGCAGTGATGAGCGATGAACAACAGGTAGAGTTTGTTCGGACAAACGAGATGAACCTTGCCTTTAACTATCCTGATCTTGGTCGATTCCGGTGCAATATCTATCGTCAGCGAGGAACATTAGGCATAGTCTTTCGCAGGGTAAAGGCTCAAATTCCAAAGATAGGTGATCTTGATCTGCCGCCAATATTAAATGAGCTTGTCATGGATAAGAGGGGATTGATACTGGTCGTTGGAGCTACAGGTTCAGGTAAATCAACTACCTTGGCTGCCATGCTTAATCATCGGAATGAGATGGCTGGTGGACATATTATTACTATTGAGGATCCAATTGAATTTGTTTATAAAGACAAAAAAGCCATTATCAGCCAGCGAGAGGTTGGGATTGATACCGAAACCTATGATGCCGCCTTAAAGAATGCCCTCAGACAGGCTCCGGATGTTATTCTTATTGGTGAGATGCGTGATACAGAGAGTGTTTCTGCATCTATATATTTTGCTGAAACAGGCCATCTGGTAATGAGCACACTCCATTCAACCAATGCCTTTCAGGCTATAGAAAGGATGCTGCAATTCTATCCTGGAGAGATGCATCCTCAGATACTTACACAGCTTTCACTGAACCTTAGAGCTATTATCTCTCAAAGATTAATCCCGCGAGCAGATGGAAATGGACGTGTTGCAGCAATAGAAATCATGATAGTTACCCCTCGAATCAAAGACCTTATTAAAAAGGGAGAAATTTCCCAACTTCGAGGAGCAATCCAGTCCGGATCAAAGGATGGTCTTCAGAGCTTTGAACAGGCATTGCATGAGCTTTATACAAAAAACCTGATTACCCTTGATGCTGCTATGTCCGCAGCAGATAGTGCCAATGATTTGAGGTTAAGGATAAAAGGGATGGCAGCCTTGTAATGAAAATAGGAGTGCATTGACCCTGCCATACCCTTATCCTAACCTTCCTGAGGGAACCCTGATATTCCCTTATTTTGACAAAGGAGAAAACCATGTCCTGTCTGACTACATTCAACACATCCACCCTTCCAGAGGTTTATACAGATACTCTGATTATTGGGATGGGTATAGCCGGACTTAGTGCCGGGATTAAGGCGGCTAATTATGGGAAGGTATTGATTATTACCAAAGATTCCTTCCATGAAAGCAATACTGAGTATGCACAGGGTGGGGTAGCCGTTGTTCTCTCAGATGGGGACAGTTTTGAAAAACATACGGCTGATACCCTGACCACAGGCTGTGGCGTGTGCAATGATGAAAATGTCAGGATACTTGTTGAAGAGGGCACTCAAAGGGTGCAGGAATTGATGGAATGGGGTGTCAGGTTTGATAAACAAGATGGGAAAATAGCCTTTGGTCAAGAGGGTGGACATGGTCTCAAAAGGATTGTTCATGCTAAAGGAGATGCAACAGGGAAAGAGATATTAAGGGTATTATTGAATAAGGCAAAGGCAACACCAAATATTACACTGTTAAAGGATACCTTTACTATTGATCTGTTATCTACTGATGGACTGTGTTTTGGAGCAATTGTTCATTCACCGAATAAGGGGAATATGGTTGTTTTTGCTTCTAACACCATCCTGGCTACAGGCGGAATAGGACAAATATATCGAGAAACAACCAATTCTATGATTGCTACTGGTGATGGGATGGCTATGGCTTATCGGGCTGGAGCAATATTAAGCGATATGGAATTTATACAATTTCACCCAACAACCCTGTATGTAGCTGGTGCCTCTCGATTCCTAATATCTGAAGCAGTTCGCGGGGATGGTGGGATATTGAGAAATAAAAATGGTGAAAGGTTTATGTTCAAGTATCACCCTTGCGGTGAATTGGCGCCAAGGGATATTGTTTCCAGAGGAATATTGATCGAGCTTAAGGAAACAAAATCTGTTTTTGTTTGGCTGGATGTTACTCATCTTGATTTTGAATATCTTAAGAAGAGATTTCCAAATATTGTTAAGATGTGCCTTGCATTTGGTATTGACGTTAAAACAAAATGGATTCCAGTAATGCCTACAGCCCATTATATGATTGGTGGAGTAAAAACAGATGAATATGGTCAGACAAATGTCAATGGGCTTTATGCCTGCGGTGAAGCAGCCTGTACTGGTGTCCATGGGGCTAATCGATTGGCAAGTAATTCCCTGCTTGAAGGATTGGTCTTTGGCTGCCGAACAGGTGAATATATTGGGCATAATCCTATGCTGTTCCAGAAGCAAGTCATTTCAAACAAGATGATAGAGGATAATATTCATAAAAAAATAAATATTCCAGATGTCAGAAACTCTCTAAAAAGTTTGATGTTAAGGAACATGGGGATTGAACGGGATCAAAAAGGATTGCTTGAGGCTAAAAAGAGTATTGATTTTTGGGCATCATATGTGCTGAACAAAGAATTTTCATCCCCTGCCAGCTGGGAGCTGCAAAATATGCTTACAGTTGCCAGCCTGATACAAAGGGCAGCAGATATGAGACAGGAAAGCCGAGGGGTTCATTTCCGCACGGATTATCCATATCAGGATGATGCTATCTGGAAGAAGCATATTGAGTTGTGTAAGACAGAAAAATAAGTAGGGGCGTATTGTCATACGCCCCCACATTGCCACTGCTATTTAGACAGCAATTTCTTAATCTTTGCCGCCTTATCTTGATTAATATCGCCTACAATCTTTAGCACCTTATTTACAGACTTATCCCCTTGCACCTGATAGAGCTTATAGAGTATTCTGGCTGCCTGTTTGGGACTAAGGCTTGGAGATACCAGAAGTATGGAGAGCTCTTCCAGTCCCTTGGGATCAACCACCAGAGATTCAGCCAGTCTTTCCATACCGGCAGACTCCATTTCTCCAAATCTACCCATAGCCTCTTCTTCACCCATTATCCATGACTCAGACTCTTTTTTCAATAGAGGCTTTATCTCTTCCTTTATTTCAGGCTTTGTCAGCTCTGGCATCTCTATCTTTGGTTGAGGAACAACCACTGCTGGCTTTTCTATAGGCTTGCTTGATAGCTCCAGGCTCAAGTTATCCACTCGACTGGACATATCCCAGCCATCGCTTTTTACCCGAACACAGGTTATCTTAGCTGGTTTTGGAGCAAGATCCATGAGATTAGGTGTGGTATAGCTTATCCATGTATTCTTTTTAACCATTTCCTCCATCTCAGGAGACTGCAGTTTACCCTTTATCAAGAATCCATGTCTGAAAAGATGAGGCTTGCCTGAAATATCCATATATTCTATCTCTAAGCAAACAGGATATATCCCATCTTTCTGCCTGTCTTTAGAAAAGGAGTCGAAAAGCACCTTTATCTCTCCATGCAACATACAAAGGTTATACCTGATAACACTAATATCCAGCATCTGGAACACGCTTGCTCCGCCAATGGCAGAGTTTGAATCCTGTCTGTTTATCTCAAGGCTATGAGGATGCTGGCTATCATCCTTTACTACCTCAACCTTTATCTTCCCTGACCCTTGCGAGGCAGACTGCCAACATTCCATCCCCTGTTCAAAACCGCCATCCATAAGCTTGATATAGATATTTGCCTTTGGTGCAACAAACACTTGAGGCTTTTTGTCCGTTTTCTCCTGGACAACAACCACTGCTGGCTTATGCACCTCAGCTACCTCAGCTGGCAGCATACCCAGTTGAAGCTCAACATTATCAACCCTGCTCACAAAATCCCAGCCTCTGGCAGTAATCTTCGCCTCTGTTATTTTTACTGGTCTTGGGGAAAGCTGTGTCAGGTTTGGAGAGACATAGTCCACCCATACCCCCTTCTTTACCTGTTCACCAATATCTGGATAATTCAGCTTGCCGCTTACAAGGAAACCATGCTTGAACAGATATGGTTTACCATCTGTCCCCGTATATTTTAATTCAAGACAGACAGGATACCCTTCACCAGCCTTGCCATCACCAGACATACTTGCATTATCTATCTTTATATCAGCTTTCAGAATGATTTGAGTATATCGATAGACATCAATATTCAACAGTTGCAACACCCCTGCCTCGCCCATATTAGACTGCGCCTTTTGTCGTTTCATCTCAAGTGTTGTTGGATGAGATGAGCTATCATTGGCAATACCAACATAAATATTTCCAACCCCTTCCTTCCTTGTAGTCCATGCATTCATTCCATCATCAAACCCACCATTGGTTAACATAGTATGGACCGTTGGCAATGGAACAACTATCTGTGGAACTACTACAGGTGCCAGAGGTGCTACCTCCACAGGTGCTACTGCTGGCTTTGGTGCCTCGGGTGCTGGAACTGCTGGTGCTACAACCACAGGTGACAGAGGTGCTACCTTCACAGGTGGTGTTGCTGGCTTTGGCATCTCTGGTGCTGGAACTGCTAGTGCTACCTCCACAGGTGGTACCACAGGCTTTGGTGGCTCTGGTGTCGGAATTGCTGGTGCTGCAACCACAGGTGGTGCCACAGGCTTTGGCTTCGCAACCTCGACAGCTGCTGGCTTTGGCATCTCTGGTGCTGGAATTGCTGGTGCTGCAACCACAGGTAGTGCCACAGGCTTTGGCTTCGCAACCTCAATAGCCGCAGGCTTTGGCAATCCTGGCAATGCCGCAGATTCTTCAGGCTTTTTAATGGTAATCTCTACCCTTCTATTTCGTGCCTTACCTTCAGGTGTTTTATTTGAAGCAACTGGCTTTGCTTCTCCATAACCAATGGCTGTCAGATTAGCAGCTGGCACGCCTTCCCTTTCAACCAGAAATGTCATAACACCCTCTGCCCTTGCTTGAGATAATCCTTTATTATCTTTATATTTCTTTTGCGTAACAGGTCCAAGCGGAACATTATCTGTATGTCCTTCTATCATAACCTTGCAATCAGGATATGTCTTAAGGATATTTGCCACCTTTGTCAGGACAGGAGAGGCTGTGGGTTGAACCACATGACTGCCGGTAACAAAGTTAACCGCTGCTTGAGTCATCTCTATCTTTATTGTCCCCTTATCCTCTTTAACGGTAATCCCCTTCTCTTCTTTTATCTCAGCCAATGCCTTTAATGGTGCTGGTTTTTCCGGCATAGGCGGTGCAACTATCTCTATTGGCAGCTCTGGGACCGGAGCAAGCTTAGCTGCTGCAACCGGTGGAGCCAATTCTTTAGTAGTTTTTTCTACAGCTGCTGGTGGCAATGCCCTGGTCAGAAGAAAATCTACCCTTGCCACTGTTTGTTCCGGACCAAAGGATACTGTCTGTCTCCTCTTTTCATACCCTTCAAACGAAGAAATCAGGGTATATTCTATCCCTTTATTCAGATTATCCATAGAATACTTACCCATCACCCCTGATCGTATCTGTCTTAAGGAACTCTGCCCCTTAAGCAGATCAAGGGTTGTTCCGGAAAGCCCCTCACCTGTTCCTGAATCCTTTACCAATCCATAAACAAATGGATTCTCCGGAATAAGCAGCATCTTGAGATAGCTTGATTTTACTGATGAAACATCTACCTTTTGAGATGCTATCTTAAATCCGTGTGCCTTAGCCGCAATAAGATGTTCTCCTGTAGAAAGCTCCTTGAGCATATATTGCTCTCCTTCTTCCTGAGCAGCAATACCTATTCCCTGTTCCTCAAATCTAACCCCTTTAATAGAAATTCCTGTATCCTCAACCTTTCCGTCCATTCCGTCCATTGGATGTCCAATATGAACCTCAGCAACAATTGCCCCCTGCCAGGAGCTTGTCCAATGTTCATTTGGTACAGATGAAATGCTTCGGCTATGCAGAGATGTTCTATTTGCTGGTTTTGCCTTATCGTCCAATGTAAGAAAGAGTGGTGTGCCAAAGCAACGGTCAAGGAACATCTGATAGGAGAAAAAATCACCTGTCTGTCCAGGTTCTTGCTTGCAATTTTTATCAGCAATGGCTATCTTTATTTCCTGAGGCTCTATCCCCAGACGATTTGGGGCATCAGCCGGGTTCATGGTTACTTCCAATTCTTTTGAACCTATAGGAAGCTCAATCTTAAACGAGGTTGGCACTAATGGTTGTCCCAGCCATGGCTTTACCTTGAATTCCTTATCATTTAGATAAACATCACCTATTGCACTTACAGATGTTTTTTCCTGTTCAGAGCATTGATTATCCCAGCCAATATTCAGGGAGGCAAGCTGTTTTTTAAGCTTATCAGACATTCCTGCCCCTTCCCGAATAGAGCCGGCTGCAAGGGCAACTATTTCAAATGGATCCTGAGATCCTGCCTCTTTAGCCGAGACTATCTGAAAAAAGACGCTCTTCCTGCCCTCAGCCTGAGAAAAGACAACCTTTATCGGAATATTTTTAGCTAAAATATAGACATCACCATATCCTGGACCAATAAGATTGGATAATTCTGATGATTTTTCAGAAGAAATAACCTGAGATGGGGTAAAGAGAAACTCCATGGTATCGGTTCCATGTCTTTTTACCAGAAGGCTGCCCTTTATTGAACTAAAAGAAAGCTCCTCCTGCAACGCCTCTTCTATCCTTACCGGAACAGAAGATATGGCAAATCTCATCAAATGAGATATTTGAGCCTTTTGGGTTAATTCAGTAAAACTGGCATCACCATTTGGATCATGAAGAATCAATAAGGGTAGGAACGGAATTGTTGTATAAAACCATTGATATTCAGACGAACATTTCATGGTAAGGTAGGTTATCTCTTTTGCTGTTTTCTCTTCCACAGCCATTCTTGAACAAACTGTAAGCCTGTAGCGAGCCTCTGGTTCTTGCTGGAAGATAGTGGTGGATAAAAAATTTCTTTTATCCACACTCTTTGCTCTACAGGAGATAGTTTCCCTGTCAGCACTTACAAAATACCATTTATCTGAATGTGGAGCTGTTTCTTTTTCAACTATTAAAGAGACGATATATGATTCATCAAACCCACAGCTATTTTTTGCCTGACAAACCAGCCCAAACTTGAACTCATTTTGCTTTTCAGGCATCATAAAATAAGATTCTTTTGCCAGGAATGGCTTAGTTAATGTCCAGACAGGCATCTCTAAAAGTCCTTTCCATTCAGAGATAATCCCTCCTATCATTACACCTGGCGGGTCCAGGGTGTTGTCTAAGCTGACAACCGCCAGAGGGGCTCCCTTTGCCAGAGGGGCTCCAGCATCTTCTCCATAGCCAATATTTGCCAAACAAAGAAAGAAAACAACAAATAACAACTTTTCTAATTTCATCATAATACGCCTCCTCATATTTATAATTCGGGAGCAATGAGTCAGTCATCGGTTGAGAAAAATCTCATAATTGGTCTAAAGACCCTCATTACAAATTATGCAGTAAGCATCTTTAGATACGTCTTACCTATCTCTCCTACCAATCACTGCCCCATTACATCTGGGATTTTCAATTTTGGCCATTTTAGTCCATAGTCCACAGCAACATTTTTTCATCAAGTCTTTGTTTCTTACAAACTGTCGACAATAGCTTTTGGAATTGACTAAAAAGCATCTTACGGCTGGATCCTTTTCTCCATAATATTATTAATATTTTCATCATCAAGATTTTCTGGGATGGGTTCAACATGAACAAAAACACGACTTATTTCTTTTATCTTTATCGGAGCAGGCGGGATCAATTTTATAGTTGTTTTTGGCTCAAGCATGGTATCTAAGGTATAGGTATATCCTGACACCTGTTGTTTATTGATTTTGACATTAACCTTAATCATTGTACCTGCTGTATATCCAACAGAGCCTTGATTAGATGCTATAGGCACAATTCCATGCTCCTGGTCATAATCTATACCTGTAATCATCAGATCACGGATGCTTGATGGAGCGATTATTGTTGCAGTAGCTGTATTGTTTTTTTCATCTGATTCTTGAATCATGTTAAATGTCTCAGGGTCAACAACTGCCATGATAGTATGTGTACCAGAAATAGAAAATCCAGTATTAATCCCTTTCTTCCCACCTGGTCTTCTAAATGTCAAACTATCGAAGTATGAACTGCCAAACCCACCATGCATCTTACCATCTATAAATACATGCACAGCAACCTTACCAGAATCTGCCATTCCCTGCCCCTTATTTTCAACAGTTAGATGAACATAGTGTCCGATAAGAGAGATGCCTGATACGATTAGATCAGGCATTAAGCTGTCATGGAGGATAAATTTATCTATAAAAGAGGTAGCACTTGTAGCCACATTTTCCTGATTTTCTTGTTCAATACCCTGTCCACTACATTTTATGGTTACTTCCTGAGCCTGTTCGCAAAAGAATATTTTTTCAGCCTCAATGGTAACGGTTTCTCCTGCAAGAAGTCCAGGGACATTTTTATTAATAATTGTTGTTGTTCCTAACAAAACTTGAACATCAAGATTATTCGGATAATCTTTCTTACCGATATTTTCGACAATGCCCTGAATAAGTATTGTATCTGCTGGGTGTGCTGTGCTGAGGTCATTCAAGGTAGTGGATATTAGTTTAAAGGTAATATCCCTTATAACTATATTCGCACAAGGCACAGATTCTGTTCCTGTTGTAGACAGAAGAGGCTGCTCATCTTGAGCAGGAACGCTCTCTTGTATTTGCTCAAGCGATTTTATATCTGTTGCAGATAAACCAGTTTTCTCCTCAGCATAGCTATTATTAACTACTATAGCCAATAACATCAAAAAACAAGTGATTGTTAAATGTTTCATTCTATCCACCTTTTGTCATTATTATCTGGCAAGCATTGTTTGAGCCATAGCCTCTAATTTTGCTACTCTTTTTTCCATAGGTGGGTGTGTAGAAAACAATGAAAGGAGTCCGCCACCTATTAGTGGGCTGACAATGAACATATGTGCTGTAGCCGGAGTAGCATTCATAGGGACTCTTTGTGTCCCTATCTGAAGTTTTTTCAGAGCATTGGCTAAAGATTGAGGATGTCCGCATATTTGAGAACCAACAGCATCTGCCTCATACTCCCTTGCCCTGGAGATAGCCATTTGAATCAGCATAGCAGCAATAGGAGCAATAATGCTCATAGCAATAAAGACCAAGGGGCTGCTATCTTCCCTGTCATCACTGCGTCCCCCTCCAAAGATAGTTGCCCATCGAGCCATACTGGCCAGCATAGAGATGGCACCAGCAATGACAGCCACAATAGAGCTAATAAGAATATCCCTATTTTTCACATGAGCCAACTCGTGAGCCAGGACCCCTTCTAACTCATCATTGCTTAACAAATGAAGAATCCCCTCAGTAACAGCTACCGCTGCATGTTGCGGGTTACGGCCAGTAGCAAAGGCATTTGGTGTTTGTTCAGGAATAATATACACCTTAGGCATGGGCATATTTGTTTGTTGGGTAAGTTTTGTAACCGTCTGATAAAGTTGTGGTGACTGTGCGTAGCTCACCTCTTTAGCTCTATACATAGCCAGAACTATCTTGTCTGAGAACCAATAACTAACCATATTCATGATAATTGCCATACCAAGGGCAATTATCATTCCCCCACTTCCACCCAGCATTTTGCCTACAAAGATCAACAAAAGGGTTAATCCTGTAAGCAAAAAGGTTGTCTTGAATACATTCATTCTTTTTACCTCCACCAAACTAAATCACGCAGGACACGCAGGAATGGTATGATTGACAAACATGTATGCTTGAGAGACATCTGAGGCAATCAGTGCAGATTTAAGTCTTGCTCCCTGTCGCCAATGCTTGTTTATTTACAAGATATTTGGCATCCCTGTCCTTAAGTATAGGGGCACAATTTATGCCCCTATACACTACTTATTTCGTCTCTGAAATTTTGTACGCTTTAGAAGTTTTTTATACTTATGCTTGCGAATTTTTTTTCTTCTTTTTTTAATAACGCTGCCCAATTTCATACCTCCTTAAAATCTTCACAATATTTATTATAATAGAATAAGCATAACGCCCCCTGACCGTTCGGGAGAACCATGCCGAAGTCACGGTTTCACTGATACGTGTCAATGGTGTTGTTTGGTGCTCTCTGTTGTCGTTCCTTTTCGGCTCTTACTCTCAGACCAAAGAAGACCCCTGTCACACTGATTGCTGAGAGAATCGTGAGCAGGAGGAGTCCGTGCCTGTTCCGTTCGGCATCAGTGGTCTCGAAGTCAGATACTTCTGTTCCTCCGCCAAACATGGGCTCTGCATCTTCGACATAGGTTCCGTAGTTTCCCCACGACATCCACGCAAAGAAGGCAGATACGCCAATCGCACACAGGTATACTTTGTGCTTTGGGCACTTGCTGTTAGTGGCGTCAGCCTCGCGCCCGTGAATACAATACCATGCACGCCGACGAATATCCGCAACAAGAGAGATATTGCGTCTGTTATGCCTTCAGTCATCTTCGTCTCTCACTGAATATTATCTATTATCTTCCATAGATAATTTAATACAATTGTAACATAATTTAAGAGAAATTGTCAAGAAAAAAATATAATTATTAGGCAAAAGATAAAAGTGGAGTAAATTACAACAAGAACTGGAGAGATACAACAAAGGTCAAGTTCACAGCACTACAAAAGAAATACCAGCGATAAGGTTAGAAAAAGCCATCAGAGAAGGGAGGAATTGTTTCAGAACATTTCAACTGCCACCGCCGTACAAATAGACTAAGGATATCTTTTGCTCCGTGGTAAATAGTTACCTTTATTGCTCCCCCAGATACGCCTTCCTGACCATATCGCTTCCTAAGAGTTTATCGGCAGTATCGGTTATAACAATGCTGCCTGTTTCCAGGACATATGCCCTTTCTGCAATCTGCAAGGATTTTTTCGCATTTTGTTCGATCAGCAATATGGTAATGCCCTGTTTTTTATTAATCTCTTGTATCGTCTCAAACACCTTTTCGACCAATATTGGAGACAGACCCATAGAAGGCTCGTCAAACATTAGAATCTCAGGCTCTGCCATCAGTCCGCGAGCTATAGCCAGCATCTGCTGCTCTCCGCCGCTTAATGTGCCAGCCAATTGTTTTTTCCGTTCCCTTAAGACAGGGAACAGGGCATACATATTTTCTATCCCTTCTCTTACCTTTTTCTTATTATCTTCTGGAAATGCACCCAGCTCCATGTTTTCAACCACCGTTAATCCTGGAAAAACCTTTCTTCCTTCAGGTATTTGCACGATACCATATCTTGCGATTTTCCATGCCGGCAAATTACTGATTACTTTGTCCTTAAATCTTATAGATCCTTTTTGTAGAGGTAAAACGCCTGAGATAGTGTTGATCAAGGTAGTCTTACCCGCACCATTGGCACCAATCATGGCCACTATTTCCCCTGTCTGCAAATACAAGGAAACACCTTTCAACGCTGCAATCTTGTCATAGGAGACATGTATATCATCGATTTGTAGTAAGTTTTGCATTTTTCTCCAATAGGTCATATAGGACTTATAGGTTTTATAGGTCATATAGGTCTTATAAGACCTATATGACCTATTTCCCCAGATACGCTTCGATCACCTTCGGGTCTTTCTGAACATCCTCTGGTCTGCCTTCAGCTATTTTTTCGCCATAATCTAAGACAACTATACGGTCGGAAATACTCATAATCACCTTCATCTGATGTTCAATGATAACTATAGCAATATTCCTCGAACGAAGATCAGCGACTAAATCTATTAATTCATTGCACTCCTGCGAATTCATCCCTGCCATAGGCTCATCTAAAAGGAGTAATGAAGGTGAGGTAGCTAAGGCACGGGCTATTTCTAATCTACGCTGGGCACCGTAAGGTAGATTTTTGGCAAGCATATTCCCGGACTTCAGCAAGCCGACAAAACCAAGAATCTCTCTGGCACTGTCTGCTATCTCCTTTTCCTCTTTTCTAAATCCTTTAGTTCGCAGGAATGCTGCCATTAATTCAGATCTGGTTCGGCAATGTCTACCAACCATCACATTTTCTAATACTGTCATATTAGCAAATAATCGGATATTTTGAAAGGTTCTGGCTATGCCTGATAAGGTTATTTTGTGAGGCTTATGGCAGCTGATATTCTTATCCATAAAGATAATCTCACCATTATCAGGGGAGTAAACACCTGTGATCAGATTGAACAGGGTAGATTTCCCAGCACCATTTGGGCCTATCAATCCCACGGTCTCATTTGCATTAACTACCATATTTACTTCTGATAATGCCTTTAGTCCACCAAAACATTTTGTAACTGAATTAATTTGTAATAACATTTTTTTAATTTTTATAGGTCATATAGGTCTTATAAGACTTATATGACCTATTCCTATTCCTTTGCGTGTAATTCCAGAGCCCGTCTTTTTGACTTCAACATCCCTTCTGGACGGAAGATAATCACCACAATCATGATCATTCCAAAGATAAGCATACGGTAATCAACGAATTTTGTCCCCAGCACAGGCCGTAGAATCTCAGGGATGCCTACCAATAAAACCACACCCAGTATTGCCCCGCCAATATTTCCCATGCCGCCAATAACCAGCATCGAGACCAGAAGCACTGATTCCCAGAAGGTAAACATCTCTGGTGAAATAAAGCCGATCCAATGGACATATATTGCTCCGGCTAATGCACCGAACATACCGCTTAAAACAAAGGCTATTGATTTAATTTGCGGGACATTTATGCCAGATAATCCTGCAGCCAATTCATCTTCACGAATAGCAACCAATGCCCTGCCGATACGGGAGTGTTCTAATCGATAACTGATTATAATCGTGCCTATCAGGAAGAAAAGGATCAGGTAATAGAATTGCAGATCGTTCTTAAAGACCAATGAAAACAGCTGTATTTCCATAATCTTTTCACCCACCCGCGGCAATCCTCTGGGTCCATTGGTGAGCCAATCAAAATTATTTGCTATCAGCCGAACAATTTCACCAAATGCCAGGGTAACAATAGCCAGATAATCACCCCGCAGACGCAAGACAGGTGCACCCAGCAGGTATCGGATAAAACCACCCAGAAACAGGCTTATTGGAAGGGTTATCCAGAATGGTATGCCCTTGATGCTCAGTAACGCCGCAGTATAGGCGCCAATGGCACAGAATGCCATAAACCCTAAATCAAGCAAACCCGTATACCCAACCGTGATATTAAGCCCAACACATAAGATGCAATAAATGCCTACCAGTCCGGCTACATGGATAGCATAATAATTGCCACAGTTGTATCCTATAAAAGGCAGCACAATCAGAAGTAATAGAATCATTATACCGATTATCTGTTTCATGGTGTAACTCCGTCCGAAGGTATTTAGGCTGAAGGCTGAAGGAAAGAAGGGAGAAAAGAGAAACTGAAAGTTCAAGGTTCAGCCTCTCCCTTCCTCTATTTCCCTTTCAGCCTTCAGTCTTCAGTCTTCAGCCTTCAGTCTAAAACACTCATATCTTCTCTGTTACCTCTTCACCAAATATCCCAGCAGGCTTAAAAAGAAGCACGAGTATAAGGATAACAAAAGCGATAATATCCTTATTTTCAGATGATATATACCCTGCTGCCAGTGTTTCTACTATGCCCAGGATAAACCCGCCTGCCATAGCACCCTTAATATTGCCAATTCCGCCCAGCACAGCAGCGGTAAAAGCCTTTATGCCTGGCAAAAAGCCCATGTTATACTTTATGCTGCCATAATACAACCCGTTCAATACACCAGCTATCCCGCCCAATCCTCCACCAATCAAAAAAACCAATGCAATTATTGTATTAACATTAATACCCATCAATTGGGCAACAACATGATTTTCAGCAACTGCCCGCATTGCCTTACCCATCTTAGTTTTGGAAATGAAAATCGTAAGGATAATCATGATCAGAATGGATAGACCAAAGATAAAAATCTGTAACGAGCTTATCTGCACACCAAATAAATGGAATTGCATTATAGGCAGCTTTTCTGGATAGGTTTTAGACTGAGCACCAACAGCTATCATAATCAGGTTTTGCAAGAATATGGAAACACCAATAGCACTTATCAGGGGTGATAGCCGACAGGCATGCCGCAGCGGCTTATAGGCAATCTTTTCTATTATAACAGCCAACAGTCCTGCTCCAAGCATGGACAGAACAAAACAAAGCAAGAAATATAGCAGAAAGAATTGGGGAGCAAATACAGGCATGGAAAAAAGCACCAGGAAACCAATATAAGCACCAACCATAAAAATCTCGCTGTGAGCGAAATTTATCATGAGCAATATGCCGTAAACCATAGTATAACCTAATGCAAACAAGGCATAAATACTTCCAAGGGTTAAACCATTGACTAATTGTTCAATAAACATAGTTAGATTGTATTCCTATAAGATAAACATTCAGCATTCAGGCAGAATATTGCCTAACATTTCTCGTGCCCTGTCAAGATTGAATTCGTAGGAACAAGATATAGGGACAGGGTACCAGAGGTACTACCTTCTTTCCTTGTCCCTGTCCGAAGCCTGATTGGTTGTTCAAGCAATGGACTACGAACCTCAAAATCTTATTCCCAATAATCCCCCATCTTCAGTTGCATCTGTCAAGGTATTCCGAATATATTGGTCAAATTTGAAATCAGGACTAAAATCTCTTGTTGGTATGGCATCTGAGTTAATTGTACAAATATATTGAAAGCCAAGTCTTTCCGCCTCTTTCGCGGCCAATTCTATAGCTAATGCCTTTTGCCTTTCATCTACATCAGCAAAGATAATGCTATCGTGAATAAGAGGCATTAACGATTTGGCACGTTCTGACCAAACCTGTGCCAGCATCAGGTCGTAACAGAAAATTTTCATATTCCCAACACCATGACTTCCAGACCTCTCAATCTCCACCTTGAATTTGAAACCTGTTTTCTTTATGTTAATCGACAGGGTTCCTGGAACCTCATAAAGGGCTTCAGAGTTAGAGTTGAACCTTAAAGTCACATCTTTCAGTTGCGATTCCCTCTCCTTCATGTCTATAGTAGCTTGTTGTAACAGTAGTTCTTGTTCGATTGCAACAGCACTTTTACCCTGCTCGAATTTTTTCAGGTTCTCTAATCTCAGGATTACATCCTTAAGTTCCGATACACTTTTTTGATGATTTGTCTGGAATTGTGTGTATTCTTCCAGGGCACCATGTTTCTGCAAAACCTGCATCAGCTCCAGACGGGTAGATGAAAGAGTCTGCACCTGCTGTTCTCTTTTCGCGATTTCAATTTTTATGCGTTTTATCTCGTATGATAAGAAGTCCTTCCTGTTTTTAACGACTTGTTTGTGGAATGACATTACATCTTCGATTCGTTTCGTGATAGAATCCGGTAGAATTATTCCCGCCTCCTGATAAATACGGGTTACTGAATCAGGTTTAGCATCAGTTTCCTCGGTCAAACTTGCCTCGTAATTCTCAAGAAGTCTTTTTTCACATACATTTTGGTTTACTAAATCGTGAATTTTATTCGTTAACTCGTTGGCCTCTTTTTCTATCTGATTGTATTGTGGATGGACATTAAAATTGCTCAAGTCCTCTTTTTCTTGTGCTACTTGAGCTTCCAATCTGATTCTTTTAGCTTCCAGTTCACCTATGGAACCAATAAGATTCGTAAGAATTCCTGATTTCGCTTCTTCTTTTAGCTGATCAAGAACCTTCATTCTATCCTTTAGAACCTGCCATTTTGAGGCGTATTCCCATCCTAAGCCGAGAAGAAACGCATTGTTCACCTGTTTATCCCATTCTTTTTGATCCTTATATTGTTGGAATGGATTTAGAAAAGCTCCTTGCTGTCCATTCCGACGAATAAAATAAGAAATAAGACTTCTGAATGTAGGCGCGTATTTGAAGTCATCATAGACGGGTCGAAGACCGAACATTAGAACTCCCAGAACCTTATTCCAGTCACGTGATGAGATTATCTGTTTTCCAGTCTTTTCGTCAATATCTGGTTTTACTGACCAATTGGAACAATCACCACTGATAATAATCTTAGTTTGGTTGGTTGTATTGCGAGACACTGAGTACTTTTCCCCAGCCAGGTCCAATTCCAGGAAGAATGTCCAATTATTCATTTGGGGCTTGCTTAGTGTTTCTCCCTTTTGACCGCCCAAGCAGAAGTGGATTATCTCCAGAAGAGTTGATTTACCAAGTCCGTTTCGCGAGTCCTTTTTAGTCGACTCTTTTGTTCTTTCAGCGAGCATGACATTGTAGCCGGGTTTGAATTCCACAGTTTTAAAGGATGTCCTATCGCTTTTTACAGAGTAGAGCATTATTGTCTCCTCCATATCAGTCCATCCTTAAAATCAATGATGTTCATTATGAACAGGAGATCCAGACTCAGAGTGAAACGCTCGAATGTCCTTATTTCTGGCAGGTTTCGGGTCTTGTCCCATAACAGACTAACCGTTTTGGGCTCGTTAATATTCTTCAATAAAGCTGCACCGGCACTTAGTAGGGAATTTGAGAGTTTCAGATGTTTTGTAGGAAGAATCATTTTTCGAACACCTCACATTTTTCGAATAGATAGACCAGCACCGCCAATCCCGCTGCCCTCTCAAGGAAGATAGAACTATTTCTCGATGCGAATTCCATAAGACCGTCGAACAATTCATCACCCGTGAGATGTATTTCGTTCTTCAATCTTTCATATTCGGTCACAAAACCTATTTTGATTCGATTCCCAAAATCAATGTCCGGGATTCTGTCAAGGAAACTGCTGACTAATCCTACCTGCACCATGCCCATAATGATTAGTCTTTCAGTTACTGTTGACAGCTTGTTCCTTTGTATTTTATCCTTAGGTGGAATGACTTTGTAAGAATCACTCGTGGCAGGTTGTTTTGAAACTAAGTACTGTGTTACTACATTGAGTTCTGCAAAGGTAGTATTTATTACCTCATTTGCTGTAGATTCGCGGATGTATTTTTCGTGTTGCCTTTTAATTTCGAGGAGCTTTTCAACGGTGTATGTATTCGGCTGGTCGTCAACCATTTTATGGTGGTCACAGCATAAAATTATAAGATTTTGGTGGTTATTTCGCTCAGCAGAAGTCATGTTTGGATCATATCGTGCTGATGTTGGCTTTTCACCTTTGATGTGTGCTCTCTCGCCGATAATAGATTTCTGGTCGTTACCAATACTATCGATAATAAGTTCCTTGCGGCACTCAGGAATAGCACAACGATTACCGCATTTCCAATCAATGATCTTCTTGTCCTTATCTGAAATGCCGCTATTCATTTTCTTACCTCAACCCTTTTCTTACAATCACCTGTGCAATATTGTCTAACGGAATCCTTACTCTAATAACTACTCACAATAAACAAATTTACCATCCTTAATCTTGTAGATGCTGATAGTTTTATTCAATGTATCGCCTTTTTCATCAAACGCAGTTTCACCCAGGATACCATTATATTTAATGCTTGATATATAATCAATTATCGGAGATGTTTCCTTATTTGTTTTTTCAATTGCCTCGACAAGCATGCAGGTTGCCTCATAGGTATACGGGTCATAAGGCTGCATATCTACTCCAGGATATTTTGCCTTAAATTTATCCATGAACGCCTTTGCTTTTGGTAATTTATCCGGCGGCATGCCTATCATTGAGGCATAATCACCTTCTGTGGCACTACCACCAATCTTGATATATTCTGGGCTAAATATTCCATCACCGCCAACTACAGGCACCTGTAACCCTAATTCCTTTGCCTGTTTGGTAATTAATCCGCATTCACTATACATCCCTCCAAAATAGAGCAGGTCAGGCTTTTCATTTTTTATCCGTGTCAGGAGTGCCCTGAAATCTTTATCACCACTATTAATCCCATCAAAACTCAATATCTTTCCCTGTCGTGTTTCTCGTGCCTCAAACTGTTTTTTGAATTCCTCAGCCAGACCCTGACCATAAGCAGTTTTATCGTGAATTACTGCTACTGTGATAATTTTTAGGTTATCAACACAATAATTTGCCCCAAAACTTCCCTGGACATCGTCGGTTGTGCAGACACGAAACACATTTTTTAACCCTTGCAAGGTTAATTTAGGATTAGTTGATGCAGGGGTTATCATCAATAGATTGTGTTTGGCATAGACTTGACTTGCAGGTATTGAACAACCACTGTTCAGATGACCAATCACCCCAATTATTTTTGCATCAGAAATAACCTGATTAGCTACATTTGCAGCCTCTTTTGGATCGCCGCGGTCATCAAATGCGGCTAATTCAAGCTTTATATCTTGAAATTTGCCAGAGGCATTAGCCTCTTCAATAGCCATTTCAGCCCCTCGTTTCATCCCCTGCCCCATGGCGGCAATATCTCCGGTCAGAGGACAAACGAGAGCTATCTTGACCACCTGTTCACCTTCTGGTGCTTTAGCGCACCCAACAAAACCTATTAAAATTCCAAAAAGTGCTAACAAAATTCTGAACATAATGCCTTGCCTCCTCTTAAACTGCTACTATTAGTAAAAAATAGCGGTAATAGTATACCTTACAATGCTGCTCCTGTCAAGCAAAAAATATCCACCTGTGTAATCGGTCAGTGAACGGTTGTTCCCCTCCCTTTCACCGACCCATTTCACATCTCTACTTTTCTATTGACATCCTTAATGATTAGTGGTATACTTTAAGCCATGCAAGATTATTGTCTTTCCCACATCTGCTTTTGACACAATCATGGAGGTATATCAGGTGAATTTAACCATAAAACAGCAAATAAAAACAATAATAATAGATGCCCTAAAACAGGCAATGGTTGAGGGAATATTCCCTGAGGATCTATTAATTCCAGAGGTTCAGGTAGAGTCTCCCAAAAACCCTGAGTTTGGTGATTTTGCTACTAACATATCTTTTCCTTTAACCAAGATACTTAAAAAAAATCCTCGTGATATTGCGGCTATATTGATAAAATACCTCGAAAAAGAAGAAATAGTCAAAAAAGTAGAGGTTGCTGGAGCCGGGTTTATAAATTTTTGGATTGCTCCATCAAGGCTTCATGAAATACTGCAAGAGATTGATCTGAAGGGGGAAAAATACGGCAGCTCTAATACTGGACAGGGGAAAAAGACTATAGTTGAATTTTTGAGTGCAAATCCAACCGGCCCCCTTCATGTAGGTCACGGTCGTGGGGCAGCTATCGGAGATATTATTGGCAATATTCTTGACTTTTGCGGATATGATGTTACCAGAGAATATTATATCAATGATGTCGGCAATCAGATGGTAAAATTGGGTGCATCCCTGCAGTCCAGATACCTTGAGCTTCTGGGTGAAAGCATGCCCTTGCCAGAGGAAGGCTATCAGGGTGAGTATATGATTGATATTGCCAGGAAACTCTATGAGTTAGAAGGAGATTCATGTCGAAACAAGGATGTCCTGTATTTTAAGAATTTTGCCATGAGCGAGATTTTAGAGGATATTAAGCAAAGCCTTTTGTCTTTTGGTGTCCACTTCAATAGCTGGTTTGCAGAAAGCACATTGTATCAGGAGGACATGATAAAAAAAGTTCTTGACAAATTAAAAGATATGGGTTATACTTATGATGCTAATGGGGCATTATGGTTAAAAACTACTGCTTTTGAAGATGATAAAGACCGCGTTTTGATTCGAGAAAATCAAATTCCTACTTATTTCACAGGAGATATTGCTTATCATTGTAGTAAATATGTTCGTGGATATGAACTGTTGATTGATTTATGGGGAGCAGATCATCATGGTTATATCAATCGCTTAAAGGCTGCCTGTCTTGCATTAAATTATCCTAAAGAAAGTTTGGTTATCCTGCTTTATCAATTAGTCAGCCTCTCCAGGGGCAATCAACCTGTTTCCATGTCAACACGACAGGGTGAGTTTGTAACCTTAACCGAGGTTATCCAGGAAGTAGGAAAGGATGCAGCCAGGTTCTTTTTCTGCATGAGAAAATCAGATGCTCATCTTGACTTTGATCTGGAATTAGCTAAGTCTCAGTCACAGGAAAATCCAGTATATTATGTTCAATATGCTCATGCCAGAATATGCAGTATCCTGCGGAAAGCAAAGGAAGCAGAATTAGAGATAAAATCTTATGATAAAATTAACATGTCTGTTCTTAACCTGTCAGAAGAGTTGATGCTTCTTTCTAAAATGTCAACCCTTCAGGATGAGGTTTCAGGTTGTGCCAGATCGTTTGAACCTCATCGATTAACCATTTATCTTATGGAATTGGTATCTATCTTTCACAACTATTATAATCATCATCGCATCATTTCATCTGAGTCTGATGTAACAGATGCCAGGCTCTTTTTGGTAAATGGGTTAAGAATAGTTCTTAAAAATACACTTTCATTGTTGGGAATAAGTGCACCAGAAGAGATGTAGCATAGCCCATACAAGCAGAAAACTCTGAATTTGGTGGTATTATTGTAGTGAGAGAAAGCGAAAAAAAATTAGATGTCACTAAGTCAGACATTTTAGGGTTTTTTTATCGATATCCAATCCGAGCAATTCCTGTAATAGAAAAGAAGAAGATAATCGGTATCCTCTTAAAAGATACCCTGACCGCAAGAACAAGTACCCTGTCTGAATTAAATGTCCCCATGAAAAAGGTAATCTCAGAACATTTAATTCCTGTTGATACACAAAAGGATTATCATGCGTTACAAAATCTGCTTCAAAACTTCAAAAAGGTAGAGACGATTCCTGCTCTGGATCAACAGGGAAGGCTATCGGCAACCTTGAGCAAATCAGACCTTATCTGTATGTGGGAAGACCTTCCAAGAATGTATGAATTGGAATGGAAGAGGTTGTTTGATGGATTTTCGTATCCAGTAGTCATTACAAATGAAAAGGGTTGTATTGAATACACCAACCATTCATTTTCAGATATAATTATTGTTGGCCGTGGTAGAAAGATACAAGGCAAACCCATTATTGATGTGCTTCCAAACATCCCTTTGACCCAGAAAACCCCTGTGATTGGACAGTCAATGGTCATAGATGGGGAAAATTTTGTTTGTGATGTGATGCCTATGAGTCATGGCAGCAATGGGACAGTATATTTGATCAGAACAAGCGGCACATAACAAAGCTTGTGATGATAATTAATACAATTAAACAGGAGATGGGAAAAATGATGAACAAACACGAAGGACTAAATGTTAAAGAACTGCAGGATAAGACTATTTCAGAGTTGAGTGACCTTGCTCATGAGCTAAAAATTGAAGGGGCAAGCGGCATGAGAAAGCAAGAGCTTATTTTTGCAATATTACAGGCTCGTGCCGAGGCACAGGGACAGCTTTTTGGACAGGGGGTGCTGGAGGTATTGCCTGATGGTTATGGCTTTCTGAGATCTACAAATTATAATTATCTCCCAAGCCCAGACGATATCTATGTTTCACCGTCACAGATTAGAAAGTTTAGCCTTCATACAGGGGATACAGTCTCTGGTCAAATTCGTTCACCAAAGGAAAGCGAGAAATTTTTTGCCTTGCTCAGGGTTGAGGCTGTAAACTTTGATGAAATTGATGTTGCTTCTCAAAGAATACTATTTGATAACCTGACCCCTCTTTATCCTCAAGAAAGGATAGTCTTAGAAAGAGCACAAAATGAGATATCCATGCGGGTTATGGATATGCTTACCCCAATTGGCAAGGGACAAAGAGGGTTAATTGTTGCACCGCCAAGAACAGGAAAGACTGTCCTGCTTCAGAAATTAGCCAATAGTATCACCGCAAATCATCCGGAGGTTAAACTGATTGTCCTTCTTATTGATGAAAGACCTGAAGAGGTTACTGATATGGCACGGTCTGTAAATGGTGAGGTAATTAGCTCAACCTTTGATGAACCGCCGCAGCGGCATGTTCAGGTAGCAGATATGGTGATTGAAAAGGCAAAACGGCTTGTGGAACATAAACATGATGTGGTTATTCTCTTAGATAGTATTACCCGTCTTGCTCGAGCACATAATCAGGTCTGCCCTACATCAGGAAAGGTGCTTTCTGGCGGGGTAGACTCAAATGCTTTGCATCGTCCCAAGAGGTTTTTTGGAGCAGCAAGAAATATAGAAGAGGGCGGCAGCTTAACCATTATTGCTACAGCTCTTGTTGATACCGGCAGCCGTATGGATGAGGTTATCTTTGAAGAATTCAAGGGAACAGGCAATATGGAGGTTCTTCTGGACAGGTCGCTGGTAGAAAAAAGACTGTTCCCTGCAATTAATATCCTTAAGTCAGGCACAAGAAAGGAAGAGTTATTGTTGGATGAGGAAACCCTGGCCAAGGTATGGGTATTACGCAAGGTTCTTAGCTCTATGGGCCCGGTGGAAACTATGGAGTTGGTAGTTAATAAGATAAAAACAACTAAGAGTAATAAGGAATTCCTGATGGCAATAAATGTGGGGGCATAAGTTTTTGGAGATTGTCCCTGCTATATTTCAACCACGATTGTAGCTGCGAGGCTTGCCCTCAATCTCTTTCAACCACACTTGTAGCTGCGAGGCTTGTCCTCGCCTACCTAATAAGCGACCACAAGGGTCGCAGCTACAAAAATGCCTGTAGTCAAGCAGAATGAGTGAACCTTATCTCTTCCGATTGCTCAACAACCACATTTTTATACTCTGCAGTCAGCCCACTCATTTCTCCACATTTTGTTGCAAAACATCACAAAACACCAGAAAAGATAAAAAAAATATCAAAAATCGCTTGACAAAATCCATATTATAGTGTTTATTTAAGATGTAGAAACTACTCGAGTAGACAGGCTATCTTATGTAATCCTAAAGTAAGGAGGAAAGGATGGTTCGAAGAAGAAAAATGATTATCGTCATTGGAGGAGAAACATCGCTTTGCTAAAAAGACTAAATCGTTTAGCTGTTGAGATATCAAATGAATTATCCCCGACAGCAGGAGTGAGATACTTTTTGAGATAGTCCAGACAGGGTTTGTCTTGGATAGAATAGCTAAAATAGTTGATAGTTAAACGATTAAGTAAATTTCAACTGTTCTTTAATTTATTACCAAACGAATACGTTACAACAAAATACCAACAAAATGCAGCAATAAAGAATAGTAATTTTCTTTTCTTCTCCATATTTTGCGTAAAATGGCTGCTCCGCTAAAGGGGTGGCCATTTTGCTTTGTGTGTAACCCTAAAATGCTCGTCCATACAACACTGTCAATCCCAATAACCTTTCCTGACATCCATCACCCAGCATATCTTGCGTATACCGCCATGCCCAATTCTTAAGCAACACCTTGCCTGGAAGATTCATCCTTGCCCTGCTGCCAAGCCCAAGCACATCCTGGAGAGGGATAATAGCTGTGTCAGCCACAGAACTCAGAGCCAGACGAATAATCTCCCAATGTTTTTCATTTTTTCCTCCTATTTTCGTTTTTCCAATATACTTTAAGACATACTCACGTTCAGCTTTCGTGCTTGTTCTATTGAGCCAGCCAATGGTGGTGTCATTGTCGTGCGTCCCTGTATAAACCACGCAATTTTTATGATAATTATGCGGTAAATAGGGGTTGTTTGAATCCGAACCAAAGGCAAAATGCAGTATCTTCATGCCAGGAAATAAAAACTGATCCCTCAATGCTTCTACCTCTGAGGTAATTACCCCAAGATCCTCGGCAATAAGGGGCAGCTTCCCAAGAGACTGATTAATTACATTAAACAGATCAGCCCCAGGACCCTTAACCCATCGACCGTTTATAGCTGTTTTTTCCCTGGACAGCACCTCCCAGTAAGCCTCAAAGCCACGAAAATGATCCAGTCGAATAATATCAACCAGCCTCAACATCATTTGAAACCGTTTAACCCACCAGTCATAACCGTTCTCTGCCATAACATCCCATCGATAAAGTGGATTACCCCACAACTGCCCTGTTCGGCTAAAGTAATCCGGCGGCACACCAGCAACCACAGCTGGCTTACCAGTATCATCCAGCTGAAACAACCCTGGGTGTGACCAGACATCTGAACTGTTATAAGCAACAAAAATGGGTATATCCCCAATTATCTTGATCTGCCTGTCAGAAGCATATTGCTTTAGCCTCAGCCATTGTTTAACAAAGGTATATTGCAAATACTTATGAAACAAGATCGAGTCAGACAAGCTATGAGACGCCTCTTTGATTGCCCTTGTTTCCCGTCGAGCCACACCTCTGTCCCACTTATTCCATGATAATCCCCCAAAGGAGTCCTTTAATGCTATAAACAGGCTGTAATCGTCCAACCATGCTTGATTTTCTGCACAGAATCTTTCGAAACCTTCGAAATTCGTATCCTTCTGGTTCTTAAACCGTTCAAACGAACGCTGAAGCATATCCATCTTACACCCTATAACCGCAGGATAATCGACATAATCTTCAGGAAATGCAGGGACATTCGTCAGGTCAGCCTCCTGAAGCAACCCCTCCTTAGCCAATTCCTCCAGGCTGACAAGCAAAGGATTGCCCGCAAAGGCTGAAAAGCAGTTATAAGGCGAGTTTCCATAACCAGTTGGTCCCAAGGGAAGCACCTGCCATAATCTCTGCCCGCTTCTTGCCAGAAAATCAACAAATTGATACGCCCCCTCCCCCATATCGCCAATCCCAAACCTGCTCGGAAAGGATGTAGGGTGTAATAAGATTCCACTTGCTCTTGAAAATTGCATACTATGCTCCTTTTTTTCTCATTCCCCCTTAAAAAAGGGGGTCAGGGGGTTGTTACCCCTTAGCTCGAGAAAGAAGAAATATTCCGACCACACCAAAGATGATATTAGCCAGCCAGGCAGCAAGTATTGCCGGAAGCACGCCTGCATGCCCCATAGACCTTCCAATACCAATGGATTCCCAGTAGAGGAAGCTGACTAAGATGCTGATCCCAAAGCCGGCAGCTATTGCCCCCCTTGTGCTTTGAAGGGCAATGCTTGTGCCAAGCAAGGCAATGATAAAGCTGGCAAAGGGAAAGGATGTCTTTAGGTAAAAATCCACTAATTTATCCTCAACCCCATTGCCACTTCTCTTGAGAAGCACAATATTTCGCCATAAATCAACCATGCTCATCTCTTCTGCCTTTACCCTGCCAGCTGTGATAATATCCTGTATCTCGTCAGGTGTTTCCAGAACAGCCAGCCTTTTTTTATCAAACCTCTGCTCAGAGATTATCCTGCCTGCGGATGAAAAAGAGGGAAAAGACGAAAACCTTCGCTCTATGCCATTAAATAGCAGCCATTGATTATCTATCCATTCAGCTGTTTGGGCATCAATCCGCAGAGAGATAGACTTATCTGCCCGATAATCCTTGACCTCCACAGCCTCCATTCTTGTTCTATCATCATTAATCATACCAATATTGAGAAATCTATTTCCTGCTGTTCGAAATGAGACATTATAGCTGTTTTTGTCCTCTTGCTTTCCTTCCATCTTTATGTCTTTGGTATATTCAGCCTTCGTATTAGCTACAGGAATCAAAAATTCGTTTACCCCCATGGCAAGAATGCTGACAAAAAAAGCTGCTGTCAACACAGGTGAAATAATCTTGGACAAGCTTACCCCAGATGCCTTCATAGCCGTTATCTCGCTGTTCCTCAAGAGGAGGCTAAAACAGGAAATGGTAGCCAACAAAACAGCTACTGGGATAATAAGAAAGACAACAAAGGGAATCTTATACCCAAAATACATCATCACCGTAAGAATAGGCACCTTTTTTTCACTGATCATAGGGATTATCTCAAATAGATCGGTAATCAGGATTATCCCTGTAAAGAATATCAAGCCAGAGAAGAAAAACTTTAGGAATGTGTGGACAATGTATTGTTGAAGTATCTTCATTTTTTCCATCCCGCTTGTAAACGCACCTAAAGGTGCTCACTACATGCTTGTAGCTATTCCCCTTAATAAACTTATTGTTACCCACAAATCCTGCTGGACAAACTTATGGTGGTGATAACGCATGAGAGTTGCCTGTCCTCCTCCCAATCGTGCGAAACCTAAAAAGTTATTCATCAGCGTTCTAACTCTTTTCTGATTCCTTAACTAATTATGTAGACAATTCAAATTTAACTTAATTTTGAATTACCCACATAAGATTCGTTAAAGAATCAACAAAAATGTGGGATTTAGATGTGTTTGCCCTGTCTGGCTACTAAGCAAATATTGACAATAGTCCAAACGAGTAATAGGTTGCTTTGTTAGTTTCATAGTAGCAAGTATACACATTACCATTTCTTTTGTCAACTATTTTTTTGTTTTGCGTAAGTCCTGTTATTGATGATTTTGGGCTTAAACCATTGACGTCTATGCAGGCAGATGATTTTCATGAAGTTATCAGTGAACGATATAAAGATTTTTCGCTCCTATAGCTAATAATACACGAAATATTGATTGACAAAAGGGAGGTGAATGTTTATACTGTATTTATCTGGTGAAACAAAAGCAGTCTCTACT
>DYDG01000065.1 GCA_020717845.1 Marinifilum sp.
ATTAAATATGAAATAAAGGTATTATACCAGACTTCGATGCTTTTGCGGTGAACACCCAGACACGCTTAAGAAATAACTCGACAGGCTGTTACGGAATAAGAATTTGGCACGAGAAACACACAGTATGTTGGGTCAAATCTACTGTTGCCCACCATATACGGTATGCCGTTGCCGCTGATTTTGCATTCCGTAACAGCCTGTCGAGAGTCTTTTGAGGAAGGGGAACATATCTGTCCTTGTTGCCTTTTCCACCACGCACATGAATTAGCATTCTGGCAGAGTCAATATCCTGCACCTGAAGGTTGGTGCCCTCCTGTAACCTGAGCCCACAAGAATAAATGGTTTGCAGACAAACCCGATACCTCATAAGTCGGATATTTCTAAATATATTCAGGATTTCTTCCTGACTCAATATGTCAGGAAGTTTCTTTTCCCTTTGGGCACGGACAAAGGTCAATGTTGACCACTTGACCTTTAACGTCTGCTCGTAGAAAAACTTGATACCACAAAGAGCAATGGTGCTGGCAGATCTGGAGTATTTCTTCACATTTTTGATGTAGAGGAAATAGCAGCGAAGTTCTTCTTCACTGATTTTGTCTGGTGACTTGTTGTAATGTTCGGCAAGTTGACGCACTGCCCGAACATACATCTCCTGTGTCCGTTCCGACATCCCCCTCAATTGCAAATCTTCGATCATACGTTGACGAAGCTTAGTCATAATAACATATCTCCTGTAATTGATATTTGCATCAATAGAATGATGCTTGATTGACTTAATTATACCAAAAAGATTGAATATGTCACTACTAAAATCTTCTCAAACGGCTAATTTATATCTTGACATCCAATAGCCTGTATGATAAACTTAATCTATAAAAAGATGGTATACTGAGACCGTTAAACGTTTTGAACCAACATATTCATTTCAAGAAGACTAAAGGTGTAGACTTGTCTTGATTAAATGAATTTTGTCGAAAGCTAATCTTAATGTAGATATGAGTGTGTTAAAAACCTTGAAGATCGAGTAACAGTCTTTAGTCTAAACAACCTGTCCGAACAAGAGGTGCTCAATGGCTAAAAAAGGTTTTACTTTAATTGAATTAATGGTTGTTGTGCTTATTATCTCTATAATTGCTGCCCTGGTTGGACCAACAATTTTCAAGAAGATAGGGAAATCAAAGCGTGTTGCGGCTAAGGCACAGATTGAAATGTTTGGCACAGCACTGGATAGTTATCGATTGGACAATGATGAATATCCTTCTACCGAGCAGGGACTTGTTGCTCTTGTGGAAAAATCAACTGTTTCGCCAATCCCTAAGAATTGGGAGGAACCCTACCTTAAAAAGGAGATACCCCTGGATCCATGGGGAAATCCATATGTGTATATATCCCCTGGCAAGGTAAAATCCACAGCCTATGATCTGTTATCCTACGGAGTAGATGGGAAAGAGGGCGGAGCAGAAGGGACGGATGCAGAGGATATTGTTAGCTGGAAGTAGCTTTCAATGGCTGTCTCTGCCCAAATTTCTGGTGGTATTTCGAGACAAATACATTCAAATGCACCTAACGGTGCTCACTACTGAGAATTGCTAAGGCTGTTAGGGCATTTCTCCTTTAATCTTCCGTCTTCAGTCTTCCGCCTATTCCATCCCCCTATCCTCTCGATTGCCTGCTGCATTCTTTGCTTATCAACGGTTAAAGCCATGCGAATATATCCTTCCCCATAATCTCCAAAGCCATTGCCAGGGGTAGTGACTATCGAGAGTTCCCTTAAAAGCCGCATGGTCATTTCCTCAGAGGTATAGCCAGACGGTGTGGTTATCCAGACATAAAAGGTTGCTGGTGGATTATACACATCCCAGCCAGTTTGAGTCAGTCCATTTATCAAGACATCCCGTCTTTCCTGATACACACCCCTCATTCTTTCCACACAGTCCTGAGAAGAAGAAAGGGCTGTAATACCAGCCAGCTGGACAGCCTCAAAGGCACCAGAGTCAAGGTTGCTTTTAACCTTTAAGAGACCAGCGATAAGGTCTTTATTCCCAACCGCAAACCCTATTCGCCAGCCAGTCATCTGATATGTTTTTGACAATGAGAAAAATTCCATGCCAACATCCCTTGCCCCTGGCACCTCAAGAAAGCTATGAGGGGCATCATTATCATAATACATCTCTGAATAAGCCATATCATGGCAGACAATAATATTATGTTTGGTGGCAAAATCTACTACTTGCTTAAAAAACTCAAGGCTGCATGTTGCCCCAGTTGGATTATTTGGATAGTTCAAGAACATCAACCTTGCCTTATTGCATATATCCTGAGGGATATCCTCAAGCACAGGCAGGAAGTTATTTTCTTTTAAGAGCGGCATTGGATAGGGAATCCCTCCTGCAAGGATAGTGGCTGCCTGATACACAGGATAACCCGGTGAAGGCACCAATACCACATCACCAGGATCAATAAAGGCAAATGGGGTGTGTCCAATACCCTCTTTGGAACCAATCAGGGAAATGATTTCATTCTCTGGATTCAATTCTATACCAAATCGTGTGTTACACCAGCCTGCTGCTGCCTGCCTAAACCTGAGACAGCCGTTTGAGGATGGATAACGATGTGTCCCTGAATCCCTTATTGCCTGACTCATTGCTTCAACAATATGGTCTGGTGTGGGAATATCCGGATCACCAATGCTTAGATCTATTAAATCCGCACCCATTGCCCTTTCCTCTTGTTTGAGCTGGTCTATCCTGACAAAAAGATATGGCGGCAGGCTGGTCAATCCCTTAGAATATTTTACAAACATTTTTACTAACCTCTCTTTTGTAACACAAGTATCCTGCTTGCGGTCGTTGAGCAGGGTCGAAATGTGTCTTATAATACTCAAGCTGGAAGCTTGAGTTGTATGCTGCTGAATAATTACTTTTTTATCTCTTTATCTCTTTAAACGATATCTGTTCCTTGCAAAGGCATATCCATCCAATAAAAATTGGGATAACCATATGGATAATATGAACAACTATAGAAAAGGTAAGTCCAATATTCTTATCTATTCCAAAAACAGCCAGCCCCAGCATAGTAAAATACTGAAATGTTCCTACAGAACCGGGTGCGGCAGGAATAGCAATCCCAATGGCAACCACAATAAGCACGAATAATGCAGCAAGGAATGAGAGTTGCAGATGACATCCCTGCAACATAAAATAAAAGCTGATGGCAGAAATAGTCCACAGAATTATAGAATATAAGGAGATGAGAAACACATCCCAGCCGTTTTTAAGAACATCAAGCCCAGAGATAAAGGAATGGGTGTGTTCTGTTATAGCTGTTCTTGCTGACTCTGGCAAACGAGAACATAAAAGATTGACAATTTTTATTGTCTGCTGACGCCAGACCCTGATAGAGATTAATATTCCTGCAGCTGCCAGATAGACAGCTGCAAACAGATAACCAATTTTTTTAACCTCTTCAGGGAATGGACAAAAGATTAGTGTAATTATAAACAGGAAAAGCAGGGAAAAGCCGTCAAATATTCTTTCCAGAACAATCGTGGCAAAAGACATGCTTTTGCTTATATTCTCCTTTTTGCCAATACAGTATGCCCTGACTATCTCTCCTATTCGGGCAGGAAGGATGTTGTTAGCCATAAATCCAATCATTGTTGCAGAAAATAAGGATGAAAAGGGTATAGGCTTTATATGCCTAAAAAAATACCTCCATCTCCATGCCCGAACAACATAGGTAAGGATACCAAAAAATACAACTGGGAAGAGATAGATGTAATTTATCTCTCTAAATGCCTTTAATACCTTTTCAACCTCTATATTTTTAAGGGCAAAATACAGAAAGATAACACTTATCCCTATTCCTATCCAGAACTTTTTATTCTTCATCCTTCACCTATTCTTTTTAGTTCCGCATTTCGCATTTTTACAAGTATCAATACAATCCAGACACATTACGCAATCATTTGAGATAGGAGTGACACCCGCAGGGCATTTTTTCATGCACTTGCCACAAGGGATACATTTATCTGGCACACCGCTAACTCGAAATAAAGAAAATTTCTTAAACAACGAAAGTATTGCCCCTATTGGACAGAGCATCCGACAGAAGGGTCTTTCTGTAATCATCATTAAATAAAGCAGGCTGTAAAGGATAAGGAATTTAACATGAAAAAGAGGTCCAACCATTTGACGAATACCATCATCATTTATCCAGAGAGGAACCCCTGCTTCTAAGGCACCAACCGGACAGAGTCTGCAAAACCATGGTTCATTAACAATGATTGGCAATAATATGACTAATACGATAAACACCAGATACTTAAATGTCCCTGTCCATTGTGGAAGGATTAGCTTATTCATGGGAATTTTATAAAGAAGCTCCTGAAGGAATCCAAAGGGGCATGCCCAGCCACAAAGAAGCCTGCCAATGGTTGCACCGACTAAAAGAAATATCCCCAGAACAAGGAAAGGAAAGGCACCTATGGTCAGAAAATGTTGAAGAGCTCCAATCCCACAGGCAGTTGCTGCTAAGGGACAGGCGTGACAATTCATTATTGGGAAAGGACAATATTTTAAGCCTGCGAAGATATAACAATTGGATAGGATAAGAGAGCTTATCTGTGTAAGCCGGCGGTATCTGTTCATCTAATATGCTTCCTCAACCCCAATACAGGATAAACAAATGAAAGCAGCGTTGCTGTAAACCTTTTCATATTCTCTCAATACAATTCCCTGGATAATAAAACCTATTCCCAGAACAACCAGAGGAATCCATAGATATTGTTTGATAATAATCATGTTGTTCCTCCAATATAGTGAGCACCTTCAGGTTTCAGCCAGAAGCAGAATCGTAGTAATCGCATTTATGTGGTTACTTTGTGCTACTCTTATCCAGTAAATAGATGGAAGTGACCCATCCATCTCGCCTGACAGCAAGCAATTCCACAACCTAACATCCTTTTGTAATCTAAACCTGATACCTGAATGCTTACAAGTTAAGTTATGTTGTTCCCCTTGGAAGCAATATCTTTTGAAGGGATTCAGCTACCTTATCATCGTGGCTTACCTCTCTAATCCTATGCAGTTCTTCTATGGCTCGTTTCCAGACAACCTCATTTGTGCTAAATTCAGCCAGATATTCTAATGATTCCCTGTCCTTGGTTTTTATTATGTCTTCAACAAACTTCCCCAGCTCTTCAATTGCCTTTAAGCATGTATCTCGAAAGACATTTTTTGTACATCTGATTATATATTTAAGGCTTTTTATATCACGTATCTCTTCTACTGCCCGGGCACGTCTGTTTCTATTGGTTCCAAGTCCGGCAACATATCTTAATGAATCAATATCCTTTGCTCGAATCAAATCATCAAGCAATTTTTCTAACCCTTCAATAGCCTTTTGTTTTGCATCCTTATTACGACTGCAATTGATAAGACATTTTAATCCATCCCGATCCTTAAACCTTACCAATCGTTCTATTAAATTTTCCAATTCCTTTATAGCTCGACCGGCTGTATCCTTATACATATTCCATTGGGCGACATATCTTAATCCCTCAGTATCCTTAAATTTGGCAAGTTCGTCAACCGATCTGTTCCGTATCTCCCTGTGTCTTCCCCATTGAGAAATATATCGCAAACCCTTAAGATCCTCGAATCGTACCAATTCTTTCAGGGCACGATTTCTGGTCTCAGGGGATGTGCTTGATCTGGCTACATATCTTAATCCTTCCAGATCTTTGGACTTTACCAATTCGTTTATCAGCTTTCCAAGCTCTCTAATAGCCTTTTCCCTCACGCTGGAACACATGCTGTGAGAATCTCGAATAAGTCTATTAATAAGCTGTTTCATTACCTCCTGAACCTCAGGGGTAACAGGCTGGTTAGAAAGTTCTTTGATCAAAAATCCAGTAGCAATTATGGCTTCCTCTGCACTTCCAAGTTGAAGCTTTCGAAGGGCTTTTTTTAATCTTGGCACCTCTGTTCCACCGACAGATAAGGAAGGAGAAAAAACAGGCATAAGCGGACACCTCTTTAATACATTCATACATAATGGTAGCGCTACGGGGATTTGAACCCCGGTCCCATGGCTGAGAACCATGTATCCTAGACCCCTAGACGATAGCGCCGCATATGTATCTCAAGCTTCCAGCTTAAGACCACAAGCTGAAAGCTTGTGGGACAATCAATTTGGCTGGGGAGGAAGGATTTGAACCCTCACGGCAAGAGTCAGAGTCTTGAGTCCTACCATTAGACGACTCCCCAATAATCATAAATTATAGTTTACCTCAATCTTTGGAATTTGTCAAGACATTTTTTTAATTGGTTCGGAATAATTGCATCCAAATCCCACGATTTTTCACCAGTTCTCAGTTTTTACGCAAGTACACACCAATTAATCGACCATATGGCTAAGTATCCCTACATTATTACACACAAGTCGAGATTTTTCTTGACAAAGAAAAGCAAATACGATATAATAAATTACTGGATTGTAGTGTTAAATTCTTAGGAATTATTCATAGGGGAGGGGTAATGAATAAATTCTTTTCACAGATTACCACTGTCTTAAAGAGCCTGAATCGCAACCAAAAGATAATTCTGGGAATATCTGCGGGTGCAATCCTTTTAGGGTTATCCTTCATGGGATATTACACCCAGCGGGTAGAATTTGTCAATCTTTATGCAAACATAGATACCGAAGAAGCAGGAAGAATAACCAAAAAACTGGATGAATGGAAACAAAAGTATAGATTGGAAGGAACAACAATCAAGGTTCCATTAAAGGACAAAGATAGATTACGGCTCGAACTCGCTTCATCCAAGCTTGCCCCAAAGGGTGGAATTACTGGCTTTGAGATATTTGATACCACCAAATTAGCTATCACTGATTATGAACGCCGCATTAATTATGTCCGAGCACTTCAAGGGGAATTATCCAGAACAATTAAAAGCATAGAGGGCATAGAAGATGCCAGGGTTTTGCTGGTAATGCCGGAAAAAAAGCTTTATATGGAGGAACAAAGAGAGGTTTCAGCCTCGGTTAAGCTCCAGTTAGCCCCATTTACCAGCTTAGACGCTGGGCAGATAGTTGGTATTGTTCAATTAGTTTCTTCAGCGGTTGAAGGATTGCCGCCGGACAATGTAAATATTGTTGATAATCGAGGCAACATTCTCACAGATATTGAGGAATTAAGAAAGGGAGAAACCACAGGGCTTGCTGCTAAACAACTTGAGCTTCAAAGAGCAGAGGCAAGGAAATTAGAGAAAGCTATTCGGAGATCACTGGCTAAGTGCCTGATCGATGACAAGATAGAGGTGCTTGTTACTTGCAATATAAACTTTGATAAAATAGAATCAAAGCATGAAAAGTATACCTCTCCTGAAAATATTGCCCTAACCGATGATCGCATAAGAGAGGGAGTAGAAAAGGTTCAATTAAGGGCAAGTGATGAAAAGGTTATTGAGCGGTTTGAGGGTGAGGGAAGCGTCCCAGGAGGCCCTCCGGGTGTAGAGGCACAGATGCCAGGTTATAAAGGCATGACCTCTGCCAAGGGACCAATGACCTATTCAAAGGATGAGATTAGAAGTAATTATCTGGCAAATAAAGAAGAGGTTATGACTGTAAAATCACCTGAAATCTCCAAGCTGTCTGTAGCTGTCTGGATTGATGGAACATATGAAAGGGATGAAACTGGTTTTTATAAATTTGATAAGAATAATCATTTTGTCTATATTCCCAGAAACAAGGATGAAATGCAAAAGTATGAAAACTTAGTCTGGGCAAGTGTTGGAGCAGAAAAGGCTAAAGAGTATATAGGCAAAGAGTTTATTGTCCAGGTAGAAAATATTCAGTTTGACCGCACATCAGAATGGCTTGCTGCACTTGCTCAACGTGAGGCTCAAAAGAGAAGGCTATTGGCTATGGCTGCTGGTGCTGGATTCTTAGCCTTTGCAATTTTTGTAGCCTTAATCTTTATGTTTATGGTTCGCAGAAAAGCTCTTGCACAGGAAAAACTCTTGCGGGAAAAGGAATTGGCAGCATTAAATGCCCTGCGGGAAAGAATCCCGCATGAAAGGGATGAAGACTTTTATCCGGGAGCAACAGAAAAGGAAAAAATACTGCCTTCTTCAAGGGCAGCAACAGAAGGGAAAGATGTTTCTATAGAAGAATTGGCCAGAGAGGTAGCTATACAGCATCCAGATGCTGTAGCTAATCTATTCAGAACCTGGCTGGAGAAAGATACAGAGGAAGCAGAAGTAGTCGCAACTTAATGGAGGGAAAAATGGCTGAGGAGATTCAATTACCATTTACAACTGGCCGACAGAAGGCAGCTGCAATCTTGATTGTTCTGGGGACAGATATTTCTGCTGAGGTATTTAAGCATCTAAAAGAAGAAGAGATAGAGGCAATAACCAGAGAAATAACTGGGATTCGCAAAATAACCCATAGTCAAAAGATAGCTTTATTACAGGAATTTTACAGTCTGATGATGGCTCAGGAATTTATTATCCAGGGCGGGGTAGAATATGCCAGAGCATTATTAATACAGGCACTTGGAGAAGAAAGGGCAAACGCCTTTATCAATGAGGTGGCAGGAATAAAGAAAGAGCCATTTGATTTCTTGAAAAAGATGGATGCAAAACAGATACTTCTTTCTGTTCAACATGAACACCCTCAAACGATTGCTCTGGTTATGGGTCATCTTACACCAGATAAGGCAGCCGCCCTTATCACTCAATTCCCTCCAGAGGTTCAGGTTGATGTGTCCAGAAGACTGGCTTTAATGAGTTCATCGTCTCCTGAGGCTATGGGCAGGGTAGAGTCAATGCTTGCAGACAGAATGGCAGGCGGAATGGCTGTAGAGACAAAAGGGAAGGATGTCGGCGGTATTATGGCTATTGTGGACCTTTTGAATCAGGGTGACAGGGAGATGGAACAAACCATCTTGGATGGTATAGCTGAACAGGATCCAGAGCTTGCAGAAGAAATAAAGAAGAGGTTGTTTACCTTTGATGATATCGTTAAGCTTGATGACAGATCAGCTCAACGAGTTTTAAGAGAGGTCGATATAAGAGACCTTGCCCTGTCAATGAAGGGTGCCTCTGAAAACGCTAGGAATATGGTGTTTAAAAATATGCCTAAACGTGCAGCTGCTATGCTTCGGGAAGAAATAGACTTTCTCGGTCCGGTAAGGGCACAGGATGTTGAAGCTTCTCAGGAAAAAATCGTTAATGTGATCAGACAACTTGAGGATTCTGGAGAAATAATCGTTTCCCGCGGTGGCGGTGGAGGCGGGGGGATGATTACATAAACGTCTTTAACCTTTTGGCCTTTTTCGGCCTTTTAAGGAGGAATGTCCCTTGGGAATTTATAAATCATCTGCATTGCCTCAGGATGGGAAGGTTGTTATTATTGATCCAGAAAAAATACCACAAGGTGGACGGTTTGAGATTCTGGAAGAAAAGCTGCAACAGGCTCGAACTCGCTTGATAAAGCTTGAAATTGAGATTCAGGAGGCAGAAGGCAGGGCACAGGAGCTGCAAAAGGATATATTGGTAGATGTAAGAAAAGAGGCTGCAGAAAAGATAAAAGAGGCAGGAGATATAAGAAAAAAGGCTGAAATAGAGGCAGAGAGCGTAAAGACTCAGGCAGAAGAAGAAGCAAACAGGATAAAACAAGAGGCAAATAGGATCCTTGAAGATGCTACCGCAGAGGTCCAAAAGATAATCTCTGAGGCTGTTGCCAGAACAAGGGAACAGGCTGACGAGATTCGTCAGCGGGCACATGATAGCAGTGCTATTGCAGGCAAACAAGAGGGATGTGATGCTGGCTACAAGATTGTAAAAGAAAAGTTTCAAGGCTTATTAGCCCAGATGGAAATGGTGCTAAGTGAGGCGAAAAGGGAAAAGGAACGAATATCTCAAAAGGCTCAGGAAGAGATGTCTGAAGAGATCGTTGATCTGGCGATAATAATTGCTAAAAAGATAATCAAGACAGAAGCGGCAGTTAATCGAGATATACTTAGGGCAAATATTAAAGAATCCTTAAGCAAGATTCAAGGACAAGGAGAAATAACTATCCGGGTCAATCTTGTTGATCTCAACCATGCAGAATCTGAAAGAGACGAATTGTTGAGCTTTGCCTCTGGATTAAAAGAGATCCATTTTTATGACGATCCCTCTATTGAACCAGGTGGATGTAAGATAGAGACAACTCTTGGAATTATAGATGCAACTATTGCTACTCAAATGGAGAAATTGGAAGAGGAATTAAGGAGGAAAGAGTGAGAAGCAACGGTGTTGAGCATATCATCTGGAGCCGCTATTCATGAAAACGCTCATCTTGAAATACAAAGAAAAATTAGAAAAAATAGAGACCATTCAGCTCAAGGGCAGGGTAAAACAGATAATTGGGCTGGTAATTGAATCATCTGGACCGCCCTGCTCACTCGGAGAGGTTTGCCTGATTCGTTTCCCTTCAAAGAAATTCATAAAGGCAGAGGTTGTGGGATTCAGAGAGGACAAAATATTGCTGATGCCTCTTGGGGAAATGGAAGGGATTGCTCCAAACTGTGAGGTAATCTCCACTGGCAGCCCATTTGTTACACCAGTAGGAGAGGGCTTGCGGGGAAGAATCCTTGATGGATTGGCCAGACCAATAGATGGTAAGGGACCACTCATCTATACCGATGAATACCCTGTCTTCAGTCCAGCACCAGATCCAATTCGCAGGCCAAGGATTAAAGAAATATTACCGTTAGGGATTAAAGCTATTGATGCTGTTTTAACCATAGGAAAAGGGCAGCGGTTTGGTATCTTTTCCGGAAGCGGGGTGGGTAAGAGCACCCTTATGGGTATGATTGCCAGAAATACAAAAGCAGCCATAAATGTCATTGGTTTAATCGGTGAAAGGGGACGAGAGGTTAGGGATTTTATTGAAAGAGATCTGGGAGAGGATGGATTAAAAAGATCTGTAGTGATTGCAGCTACATCAGATCAGGCTCCATTGCTTAGATTAAAAGGGGCATTTGTTGCTACGGCTATAGCTGAATTCTTTCGGGATCAGGGGTATGATGTTATGCTCATGATTGATTCTATTACTCGTTTTGTCCGGGCACAGCGAGAGGTTGGGCTTTCTATAGGTGAACCGCCAACAACCAGAGGGTATCCACCTTCAGCCTTTACCATCATGCCAAAACTTTTAGAAAGAGCAGGCACATCCGCTACTGGAACCATTACTGGACTCTATACTATCCTTGTAGATGCAGACGATATGAATGAACCTGTGGCAGATAATGTCCGGGCAATATTAGACGGACATATAGTCCTTTCTCGAGATCTGGCACATAGAAACTATTATCCGTCAATTGACGTGCTCGCAAGCATTAGCCGGGTAATGATTGATATCGTTGATGCCAACCATGATCAGGCATCCAGACGGCTAAAAGAGGTGATTGCCGTTATAAAAGAGGCTCAGGACCTGATAAATATTGGGGCGTATGTCAAGGGATCAAACCCAAGGATTGATCATGCCATTTCCAGAATAGAAGGGGTAGAAGAGTTTCTCAAGCAGGGGATCTATGAAAAAGCAGACTATCAAACAACTGTAAAAACTCTCTTGAGAATGTTTGGAGAAGAAGAAGGGACGCAAGGGTAAGATTGTATCAATAGTCCCTACATATCAAAATCGCAACAGTTCAGCTAACCGCAGAGACGCAAAGACGCAGAGAATAAATCAGAGCACAGATGAGAGACTACAGATTCTTTCTTTTTGCCTTTCTGTGTTCTGGATTCTAATTTTTGTTAATTTCTCTGTGCCTCTGCGTCTCTGCGGTGAACTATTACTTAAAATGTACATGCCCCACTTGCCTCTTGCAGTCGATAAACAATCGTCTTCCAGAAAAGCGTCCACCCCTTTTCTCCAACCGTATCATAATCTGTAGTAAACATCAGCCCATTACTATTGTTCCATGCCTGGTCAAAGTATTCAATAAATCTTGAGGTTATCTCAGGTGCATTGTTTATAAACAGGTTTGCCTCTAAGTTAAGGTCTGCTATGTTTCGTCTGGTCCAGTTTGCTGAGCCGCACATAAATTGATACTTTTGCTTGTCTTTATTTACGATGCAAACAGCCTTGTGATGAAATTGTTCACCATGGGTATCTGCCCAACGGATAGATACCTTGAGGTTGTGTTTTTGAGCTGTGTTCAGTAATTCAGCGGCTACCGGACGATTTGGGACTCCTATCTTGGTATGCCCAAAGGCATCACGGTTAGCATCCATGATTATCCTGATGTTTGCCCCTTTTTGGGCTGCAAACTTAATTGCCTGAACGACATTTCTCTCAGAAAGGTAAAAGATAGCTATCCTTACCTCATCCCCTGTGCTGGCAGATTTAAGCATCTCAAGGAGACGTATCAGGATAGCACCCTCGGTCAGCCATTCAATGGTTGGACATTCTCTATTGGTTTGAGATATTGTGTTTTTGTTTTTTTTGTAACCTTGTGCAATCTCTTTTTTGAATGAAGAAATCAGATGTTTTGCATCTCCCAGGATATTTCCTGGATTAACGGCTGACCATTCTACGCACGCCAGCTCAGTAGATAAGGCAGCTAAGGCAATATCCCCTGATACAAGCAATCCGCAATTTGAATGGGCTGAACTTCCATCAGCCGGGTTAAAGCTGGTTGCTATCATTTGCCAATTGCCATCAGCCCTGTCAGCAATAATCACCTTGCGATGGTTTGCCTTAAAAAAGAACATTCGTCCCATCTGACGCAAGCTCATTTGCTTGCCATTCATGTCCATAATATTTGGCAGAAAAGCCTTATCTAACAGCCTATTTATCCATGGGATTTTTTTAACACAGGCAGCAATCATGTTTATGGGAAAACTATAGATGGTGTTGCTATCATTCATCTTTGAAAGGTCAGTAAAGACAATCCCAATCCCTGCCTCTGCCAGACAACGGAAGAAATCAGGCTCCATCTTTCCGTATATTCTGTTGATCGGGTCGGTTAAGATGAGGATGTTTATTTCAGGACAGTCCTGTTTTTTACGAATAAGTGCCTCAGCCAATTCTTTGGAAAGCTGACGATGGTTTTCTGGGATATTCCCTTGATATGGATTCCATAAAAAGAAATCAAGATATATCCATTTCCTTGCCTCTTTGATCAAAGCCAGCACATTATCAAAATTTTCCTGACAGATGATGCGTTTACCTGATTGCGGGTCAAATGCTGTTGAATCAATGAGAAGCTGGACATTATTTCTATTTGCAGAAACAGCATGGGCTGCGTGTGTGCCCGAAAGCTTAAGGTTATTAGGTTGAAGGATATGGCAAACAATGGTAATCATAATACAACCCATGATAATAATCTTCATGCTTTTTGCTAACAATTCAATCACCACTTGCAATTCAATATTCGCAGAATGCTGCTTGACTTCTTTACGTTCTTTACGATTATATCATAATTAAGAAAAATGTCAAGGGTTTTTGCAGCAAGATCTCTCGACAGGCTGTTACGGAATGTAAAATCAGTAGCAACGATATGCCACATATAGTAGTTGGTAGCAAGCTTAACGCAACATATTGTGTGCCTCTCGTACCAAATTCTTATTCCGTAACAGCCTGTCGACTGGCTGTGAGAGCGTTGCATAGCAACATTTCGACTCTGCTCAATGACCACCAAAGCCATATCTTTTGCTGTTTAATCACCTTATCCCTGTCTTATTGCCTCGCATGGTGAAATCTTAGCGGCAACCATGCCTGGATAATATCCGCAGAGCCCAAGTGGGACACAGGTCATTTTTCAAGAAATGTCAAGAAACTTTTTTCGAGTTGAGCAAAAATTATTCCGAAAGCGTTGCATAGCAACCAAAGCCATATGGACACTTGTAAACACTGATTGACTTCTGTTCCTGCCATTTTCTGTCATATTTTGGTATTGCTATCCCGAGATCTATACCGCTCACTTAAATTGAGCCG